>CAZCCS010000013.1:0-18411 GCA_964497005.1 uncultured Acidimicrobiaceae bacterium
GCCGGTCGGTGCAGTAACCGGAGTGCTGGCAGATGCCGCGATTGTCGAAGACCGTGATCGACACACCGGCGTAGGTGTCGCGACGGTCGGGGACTCGGTTGGGGTCCTTCGAGTCGTCGAAGTCCGCGAGGGCGTGGCTCCCGTCGCACCACGGCTTGGTCGCTGATTGGCCGCAACGGCACAGCGCCATCTGCGGACGGGTCGTGAGAGGATCCCCAAGCCCGTTGGTCAGTCGGTCCACGTTGGTGAGCACGTACGGTCCGTTGCGGACCAGCTGAATTGACATGGGGAGGACCGCACCGATGTTGCCGAACTGATCCAGCAGATGGGCCCGGTCCGCGTCGCTGGCGCACGCGAAGCTGAGCGCAAGGTCCTGCAACGCGGCGGTCGCCTCGAGAACTTCCGGTGCGGCCTCTAGCAGAGCGACTCGGGTTTCGGTCGCGGCGACGGCCAGAGATCGGATCTTCTCGTCGACGTCTGACGATTCGTGAGGACGACCCGACCGGTAGGCCTCGGCGAGAGACTCGATCGGCTCGCCGGCCTGCTGGCACAGCGCTTCAGCGATGGGGCGAAGAACCCTGGACTGCAAGCGGGTCGCCAGTTCACGAAACCGGTGGCGGGTGGCGACGACATCACGCTCCGCTCCGACGCTGCGGCCCAGCACCGACAGCAGCACGCCGTGGGCGTCTCTAAATAGGGCGGTTAGAGCCAGGATGGACGCATCGTCGCCGGCAGCTTGGGGACCGGCCGCCGCGCCGACTTCTGCTCCCATCGGAGGTCTGCTCCCAACGCGCGCATCACCAGATTCCGATCCGGCGATCTTCTCGATAATCGCCAATGCCGAGGATGTGTCCACGATCCCGGGCAACGGTTGGCGTTGCTCCTCGGGTGCGTACGTCGGCGAGGGACGAGGATCGACAAGGAGTGCCCCGGAAGGCACGGCTAGCACGAGCTTGGTGATCTCGTCGTAGTCGGCGCCCACCGTCGAATCCGAGGGCGATCCGAAATCGGGCGATTCGATCCCGGTGTCGCCGTTGACGCCGACAAGCAGGTCGGCCAGGTTGAACAACCGCTCGAAACGCCGCTCGCAGTCCGCGAAGAGCACCCGTTTCGACGCGCGCGTGGCTGCATCTTCTCTCGGGGCGGACGCTGCGCTTAAGAGGGTGCGCAACGCGATGGCCTGCTCGATTCGGAGCGCTTTCCTCAAGGCCTCGGTTAGCCGCTCCACCCGTTCAGCGATGTCAGGATTGGCTCTTGCGCTCTCGGCGTCGCGCCGGCGGTGGGAAACGGTGACCACACCGGTATGGTCCCGGCCGCCCCAAGCCGCTCGGCGTGTCGCGAGTTGGTGGGCGAGCATCAGCAGGGCTGAGCCGACTGGTTCGAGGCGCGACGCGACGTCCGGTGGTCCGTCGTTTCTGAGGCGATCCGAGAACGCCGCCGCTTCGCGCAGGCGTTCCTCCATCAGGGCCCACGCCGCGTCCCGGTGGGGAATCACGTAGTCGCTGTCGTAGAACAACTCGAAGCTCGGTCCGGCCACGTTCCGCGGATATGTGTCGCCGACGGGGAGAGTCGTCACCAGCTGTCCGAGAGGTTTGATCACGTTGAACATCAGGCCGAGGGTGACCTGGGCGAGCGCGGCAAGCTGCGGCTCGGTTTCTTCGGTGTGGGCGAAGTAACGGGCGAGAGTCTGGAGTAGGACCTCGTAGCTCACGTTGAACAGGTCGACGCACCGGCTCGTGTACTGGTCCTCGATGAGTGGCGTGTTCTGCTCGCCTTCGCACGGCCGGACGGTGGCCGGCAGGACCGGGCGTGCCGGCTCGAAGCCCGGGTTGGCGTTCTTGAGCCGCTGGTACTCGTCGAGGATCTCGACGAACAACCCAAAGTGGGCTTTACGCCAATGACCCCTCGGACCCTCCCCTTGCTCGAGGATGGTGTCGATAGCCCGTTGCGCGGAGCCTGCATCGACGACCTGTACCAGCTGGGGCCATCCGAAGTGCGCCTCCGCGGCCTGCGCTTCGGGAGGGCCGACGAACAGCCACGGTTCGCCGTATTTTTCGCACAGGTGCTTGATCCCTTCTTCGATCGACCGGTAGAGGTGACCGACGGTTGCGAAGTCCTGCAACCGGGGGACGATCTCGCCGTCCTGCATGACCGGGGCTGCGCGGTCGGCCGCGGCGAGGCCGGGGGCATCAGCAAGGTCCATACCCTCAGGTCGCTCGAGGAACATGAAGTGCTCGAGTGCCGCCGGCCCGAACGGCAACAGGGTGAGTATTACCCCCGGCGGATAATGGCCGGCGGGCTGGGGAAGGTTGGGGCGGCTCAGGTGTGGCGCGGCTCCAACCGCCGACAGGACGTTCTGCACCAGCGCGAGGTGGAGCATCTCTTGCGTGGCGATGTGCGATACAGACTTTCGCCACCGGTCGACCGCAGCAAGCTCCTCGGCGGTCAGCCCCTCCTGGGTGGTCTGCTTCAAGGAGAAAGCCGCGAACAGGTACTGGCACATGATGGCGTGCTCGAGCTCCGCTGCTTCGCAGAGCATGTAAATGAGCGCTTCCCGGTGCTCGATGACGAACGGGGATTCCGGTGCGGCGCGTCCTCCGCGGGTCGCGATCACCTGCGCGAGCGCGCCGCGGCCGGCCGATGAGCCCTGAGTCATGAAGTTCCTCCGTTACCGCTTACCCCTGCGAGGAGTTGATCCAATGGCTGGCGTTGCGCGTCGTCTGCGATCTGGCGGGCCTCGGCGGTCGACAACGTCGCTCGCCACATCCCCGAAGCGCTGACGTCTCCCATAGCTCGCTATAAAACTCCTTCCGCTGCTTGCCGGCCAACACTTATGTCGGGTCGGCTTACACCTGCCGGCTGTGGCTCCAGGGAAGGCGCCCTCGAGCCAGCATTGGCCCGGATGCCCAGCGCGACAACCGCACCGAGCACCGAGAGCCCTGCGGCTGTGGCCAGCGCCGGCCGGTAGCCCGACGTGACCGCTACGGGTCCTGCCAGGCTTCCGCGGCTGTTGAACACTGCGGTGGTGATGGCAATGCCAAATACCGCCCCGAACTGCTGCATGGTGTTGAGCGTGCCGGCCGCCTTGCCCAGCAGGTTGGGAGAAACCGCGTTCAACCCGCTGGCCGTCACGCAGGGAAGCGCCATGGAGATGCCGACGCCGGCGATTATGAACGGAGCCACGTAGCTGCTGTATGGAGACGAGCCGCCGGCGAGCGCCACGATCCACGCGAACCCGAGACCCTGCATCGCGAGGCCTGGCGCGATGAGCGCCCGACTGCCGATCCGGTCCGACAGGGCGCCGGCGATAGGAGCCACGACCAGTGGAGTCGCCGTCCAAGGGAGAAAGCGAAGACCGGTGGCCAGCGGCGAAAGGCCTTTGGCGAACTGGAAGTACTGGCTGGTCAGGAACGCCGCTGAGAAGATCGCTCCCGCCATCAGGAACTGAGTGCCGATGGCCGCGGAAGACGTTCCCGCCCTGAACAGAGCCAACGGGATCATCGGCTCCGGGGCCCACTCTTCCCATACGACGAAGCCCGCCAGGCAGATTGCCCCGAGCGCGAGCCCTATAACGTTCTGGGCGTCGCCCCACCCACCCGGCTCGCTTCCCTTGATCAGACCCCAGATCAGAAGGCTGACCCCGAACGTCACAAGAGCGAGGGCTGGAAGGTCCAGCTTGGCTCTGGGTCCACGGCTCTCGGTCAGCTGGCGGAGTGCGCCGAAGAAGGCACCCACTCCTATGGGAACGTTCACCCAGAAGATCCAATGCCAGTCGAGACCCTGAGTCAACGCGCCGCCGATGAGAGGCCCGCTCGCCACCGCCAAGCCCGCAATGCCGCCCCAGATGCCCACGACCGCTCCCCGCTTGTCGGACGGGAAAGCCGACGTGAGCAGCGTGAGGCTCAGCGGCATGATGATCGCGGCTCCCGCTCCCTGGAAGACCCGGCACAGGACCAGTACGCCGGCGCTCGGTGCAAGAGCGCACGATGCGGATGCCGCGGTGAACAGCGCGAGGCCGGCGAGGTAGACCCGCACCCGCCCGAACCGGTCGCCAAGGGCGGCCGCAGTGAGAATCCCGCCCCCGAAGGCGATGTTGTACGCGCTGACGGTCCACTGAAGCGTCCCGATGTTCCCGCCGAGTTCGCGATGGATCGACGGCAGCGCGGTTACCACGACCAGTGCGTCGAGGGTCACCATGAAATAGGCGACCGAGGTAAGAACAACGGTCAACCCCAGCTTCGAAGACGTGCTAGACGAGGCTGATGCCGCCGCGCCGTCTCGCGTTTGTGACTGCATGATTGCTCCTCTCGACCGGGGGACCCGGCGAGTCGGTGTGTTTGTCCGTGTGTGTAGACACCGGTTGCGCCAGCGTCTGGGCGCGGCCGCCTGAGGCCCGACGATCAGGGAAGCGCGTCCCCCGGGAAACCTACGAAGGGGTGCACCTCGAAGAGGAACACGCCAGCCTGCACCGCCGGGTCCCCTCTCATGATCTCGGTCACCTCTTCCGGAGTCGTGGTGAAAATGTAGAGACCGGATAGTGGAGCTTCGTCTGGGATTGGGCCCACTATCGCGAGCACTTTCTCGAGACGCAGCGCGTGGTTGCGCCGGCCGTGTTCCCAGATGATGGAGTCGCGATCGGGCAGATCCCATCCCGGTCCCCGGCTGACCAACGCCAACGTATAGACCCTGGTCTTTTCCCGCATCTCGAGCATGTACTCATCGGTGACGACCGTCTCGGTCATTCGTCCTCCAAATCGAGCGACCGGTAAAAGGCCTCCAGAATCCGGGTCCAGCCCGCCACGTAGGCACCGCCGTTGTAGCCGCCGGGCAGGGCGCAGTCTTCGGTGAGCTGCTCGTCGGTGAGCGATTCCCAGCCTCTGTGCTCGACGGAGACTCGCGTCAGTGACGGTCCGAGTTCGAGGAACGTGAGCTCGACCTCGGTGGGTGCTGGAGTCCCCATCCAGCTCATCACGAATCGGGCCGGCGGCTCCCAGACTGACAAGCGGCCCCATTCGACCACGGTTCCGTCGTCCCAGACTTCTGACACTTGGCCGCCGAAGCGATGCTCGATGGTGATGTCGCGAACCCGGTCGCGTCCGGCTGAGAACGGATCCGCCGGCCACCAGACGCCGATCGCCCGAACGAACACGTCGAAGGTGTGCTCACGATCGCTGCGAACTGTGGTGGAGCATCGAACGGGGGGCCGTTGACTCGAGACAACGCGGCCCGATGTCTCGCTACTGGTCATCGTACGTTCCTATCCGGCATCTTCGGCTCTCCTATCGCCGACACCAGCATCTTCTTCGACCAAACGCCGGGCGGTGTCGAGCGCTGAGCTCCAGAGGTTGTCGACGAACTGGCGCAACTCCGATATCCCGTCGGGTTCGATGCGGTACAGCCGCTTGGTGCCGTCCCGCCGCTCCGCGATCAGCCCTGCCGACTTCAGGACGGTCAGGTGCTGCGATACCGCCGGCCTGGTCACGTCGAAGTGCTCCGCGATCTCACCGGCGGACAGCTCGTCGTCTGCGATGAGCTCGAGGATGGCACGACGTTTCGGTTCGGCGAGGGCCCGGATGGGATCGTCCAAGACTCCTCCTACGACTCGTTTGACTCCTAGACCTACGACCACAGGCCAATGACGTGGCCTTCGGGGTCCGCGAACATGGCGAACTTATCGAACGGAAACGCCCACAACTTTCTGTCTCTCCTACGTCGGGCTCAACGAGCTGGCTTTGTAAGTTTCTACTTACGTTAGCTGAGCCTAACTGATCGGTCAAGCGGACACTGACGGCTGATCTTTATTTCAAAACTTCCCTCCCTCAGTAGAGTGGCCTCATAGAACGTCGACGGAGCAACAGCTCTGGAGGCGTGGGGCAGCGCACCAGAGCCTTGGTAGGACGCGCGGACGAACGCCGGCTAGTTGATGAGCTGCTATCGGATGTTCGCAGCGGTCAAAGCCGTGTGCTCGTCGTTCGCGGCGAGCCTGGGATCGGCAAGACCGCGCTGCTCGAGTACGCGATCGAGTCGTGTCCCGGGTTCGAGGTCACCCGGTCAACTGGAATCGAATCGGAGATGGAGCTTCCGTTCGCAGGCCTACATCAACTCTGCGCGTCGATGCTCGATAGGGTCGACCTGCTCCCCGACCCGCAACGCGACGCGCTGAACACGGCATTTGGGCTGACGGCAGGCAAGGCGCCGGACCGGTTCCTCGTCGGGCTTGGCTTGCTCGGACTGCTGTACGAGTCGTCGAAGAAGGGCCCACTCCTCTGCGCCGTCGACGACGCTCAGTGGCTGGATAGGGAATCGGCGCACACGCTGGCGTTCGCGACGCGGCGCTTGCTGGCTGACCCGGTCCTGGTGATCGTCGCGACCCGGGAACCGAGCGACGGCTTCGACGGCCAGCACCAACTTGTGCTCGACAGCCTCGGAGACCGTGACGCCCGGACCCTCCTGGCCTCAGTCCTGCGCGCACCTATCGACGAGCAGGTGCGCGACCGGATCGTCGCCGAAACCCACGGCAACCCCCTCGCGCTGGTCGAGTGGCCCAGGGGCCTCTCCCCCGCCGAACTCGCCGGCGGCTTCGGCCTGCCCTCGCTGCTTCCCCTCTCCGGTCAGATCGAGGAGAGCTTCCGGCGCCGCATCGCCGAGCTCCCGCCGGCCACCCAGCGGTTCCTGACGCTGGCTGCCGCAGAGCCGACGGGGGACCCGCTGCTTCTTTGGCCGGCCGCGAAGTTGCTCGGCATCGAACCCGCCGACGCGTCGCCGGCGATCGATGCCAGCGTGATCGAGCTGGGGACCAAGGTCCGGTTCCGACATCCCTCCGCACGTTCGGCGGCCTACAGGACGGGCCCGATCGAGGATCGCTACGCAGTGCATCGTGCGCTCGCGGACGTCACCGACCCGGCTGCGGAGCCCGACCGGCGGGCGTGGCACCGCGCCCTCGCCACTCAGGGACCTGATGAGGAAGTCGCGTCGGAGTTGGCGCGCTCAGCTGGCCGGGCACAGGCTCGAGGGGGCTTGGCCGCCTCAGCGGCTCTCCTGCAACGTTCGACGACGCTGACGTTGGACCCGATGCGAAGGGCACAGCGCGGCTTGGCCGCGGCCACCGCATATCTGGAAGCTGGCGCGTTCGACGCGGCTTCCGAGTTGCTCGCAGCGGCCGGCGCTGGCCCGCTCGATGACCTAGGTCGGGCGCGAGGCGAGTTGCTTCGCGGGTATTACGCCTCGGCGTGGGGCGACAGCGGCGACGCGGCCAAGCCGCTGTTGAACGCCGCCAAGCGACTGGAGCCGATCGACATCCCGCTCGCACGCCGGACATACGTGGCGGCTATGGGAGCGGCGGTTACGGCCGGTGCCCTCGCTACCGGACCCCGGCTCGAAGAGGTTGCCCGCGTGGCGAGAAAGGCGCCATCCTCCGGCGACTCTCCGACTCCCGATGACCTCCTGCTCGACGCGCTCGCACTAGCAGCGACGGACGGGACGGCTGTCGCAGCACCTGCGTTACGCCAGGCGAACACGGCGTTCCGTAACACCGAGATATCACCGACGGAAGGGGTCCGATGGATCGGGTATGCGTGCGCCTCCGCCTCGATGCTCTGGGACTGGGAGACGCTGGAAGCCCTAGCGTCCACACAGGTCGACTTGGCGCGGGAAGTTGGGGCTCTCACCATGCTCCCGTTCGCGTTGAACACCCTCGCGGTCGCAAACCTCCTCCAGGGGAATCTGGTCGCCGCCGCGTCGCTGATCGACGAGGCGGCGGTGGTCACTGACGTAACCCACACCAACTTCGTGACGTACGCCGCGACACAGCTGGCGAGCTGGCGTGGAAGCGAGGCCGAAGCGACCGCCGTGATCGAGAGAACGATTGATCGCGCCACGGTTCAAGGCCAGGGTCTTGCAGTGCAGTTCGCGCGATCTTCGGCTGCGTCGCTGTATAACGGCTTGGGCTTGTACGACAAGGCGGTGGAAGCGACCCAGGACCTGCTGTGGGATCCGCCGCACTGGGCGCCCTACCTGGCTGCTCACGAGCTGGTCGAAGCCGCTTCGCGGACTGGGCAGCGAGCGATCGCCGCCGATGCGCTCGGGAGATTGGCGGAGACCACCGGACCGGCTGACACCGATTGGGCGATAGGGATCGACGCGAGGTCGCGGGCCCTGCTGGCGCCTGCAGACAAGGCTGAAGCCTTTTACACCGAGGCAATCAGCCATCTTGACCGAAGCCCTCTCCGCCCTGAAGCCGCCCGGGCCCACCTCGTCTACGGGGAGTGGCTCCGGCGGGAAGGCCGACGGGTGGACGCCCGCAAGCATTTGCGCATCGCCCATGAGCGGCTCGGCGCGATGGGGATCGAGGCTTTCGCCGAACGAGCCAGACGGGAGCTTGTAGCCACAGGGGAGACGGTGCGGAAGCGGACCGTCGAGACGCTCATAGACCTGACCCCGCAGGAGGTTCAGATCGCTCGCCTCGCGGCCGACGGCCGAACCAACATCGAGATCGGCTCGCAGCTCTTCATCAGCCCCCGTACGGTGGAGTGGCATCTCCGGAAGGTGTTCACCAAGTTGTCGGTTAACTCGCGGAGGGAGCTCCGGGGCGTGTTACCACGCCTCGGGTCTCTCATCTCGCCGGGATAGCTCTCACCCTTTGCCGGACGCCGATCCAGGATGAACCACGAACAGTTCCGCAAGGTCAAGGACGAGCCGGGGTTCTTCGCCGCACTCGACCAGAGCGGTGGTAGCACGCCGAACGCGTTGCGGCTCTACGGGATCCCACCTGAGGCCTACTCCGGCGACGAGGAGATGTTTCGGCTGGTGCACGAGCTGCGGGTGCGCATCATGACCAGCCCCAGCTTCGGCGGCCACCGGATCCTTGGCGCGATCCTCTTCGAGCGCACGATGAACTCCCACGTCGGTGGACGCGGCGCAGTGGACTATCTGTGGTCGGTGAAGCGGGTGGTGCCGTTCCTCAAGGTCGACAAGGGGCTTGAGGGTGATGCCGATGGCGTGCAAATCATGAAGTCGATTCCCGATCTGGACTCACTGCTGGGGCAAGCCGTGGAGAAGGGAGTATTCGGCACGAAGATGCGATCGTTTATCAAGCTCGCCGATGACGGCGGAATCAAGGCGGTCGTCGATCAACAGTTCGAACTTGCCCGTCACATTCTTGGATGGGGTCTCGTTCCGATCATCGAGCCGGAGGTTGACATCCACAGCCCGGAGAAGGCGGAAGCGGAGCGGATGCTTAGGGATCGCTTGCTGGAACAACTCGCAGCCCTTCCGCCTGACCGCGTCATTATGTTGAAGTTGACCCTCCCCTCGGTTGACGACTTCTACTCGGAGTTGGTCGTCCACCCGAACGTAGTGCGGGTGCTCGCCCTGTCGGGCGGGTACACCCGCGACCAGGCGGTCGCCCTGCTCGCCCGGAACCGCGGCGTCATCGCGAGCTTTTCCCGAGCGCTGATGGCAGGCCTCCGGGTGGATCAAAGCGACGAGGAGTTCGACCTTACCCTCGACCGGTCGATCCAGGAGATCTTCGAAGCGTCGCGTACCTAGGTCATTCGGCCAGCTCTATCGGATCAAGTGGTCACTCGCGTAGGTTGGAACCGTGATCCTAGGGGAGCGTTTCGCGTCAGTAATGAACAAGGGTTACGACCGGATGCGGGATCCGGCTGCGTTCAAGGTCGGGGCCGACGTCGCGATTGGCGGCACGTTCCAGGCCCTGCGAACGAGCAAGTACACCTTGTTGATCACGTTCCGGAGAAATGGTGACCCCGTCCCGTCGCCGGTATGGGCGGCCGTCGACGGGAACGGCAGGCTGTATCTCCTGACGGAGAAGGATTCGGGCAAAGTCAAGCGCATCCGCAACAACCCGAAGGTCATACTTGCGCCGGCGACGCTCCGTGGAAAGCCGAAAGGACCGCCGGTAGCCGGGAGCTCCCGGGTCTTGCCGCCCGAGGAGTGGGCGCACGCCGAGGAGACCCTCGCCCGGTTCTACGGTTTCGGCAGACGGCTGTACACCGTCTTCTTCTCGACGCCGGAGGCCTCCCGAGCGTATGTCGAGGTTTCTCCGTCGAGCATGACCGGCGATTAAAGCTGCAATCGCCGTCAGGCAGACTCGGCGACTGACAGCTTCTTCTCGATCCGTTCCTGGCCGGAAAGGCTCTGAGCTTCCTCGGGCGAGATGTTCAAAACGCCGAGCAACGAGAAGGAGTCGTGTGCCCGCTTGTCGTTCTCGGTGGGTCGCGGAAGCTCGACTCCCTGCGCCTTCCCGACCATAGCGTCCATCTTCTCGATCGCCCGGTTGCGTGCGGCCACCACGGTGGCATCACCCGTTCCCAACGCGACGACCATCTCGCCGGCGACTCTCGCGTTGGTGCTGCACTCGCGGGCGACCTGATCAGCAAGAACCTTGGCTTCCTTGCGCTTGGCACCTTTTGGATCCCGCTTCTCGATCTCCTTCTTCGCCTTGCGCCTCTCCCAAAGGTTTCGAATCTTGCCGGCGATCTTGGTAAGCGCCCAAGCGCCGCCAGCAGCTGCAGCGGCGATCCCGAGGGCCCAGCCCACCGGGTTCGAGCCGATGAGAAGGGCTCCGGCGGCTATTCCGAGCACGCCAAGGGCGACCTTCAGGGCGCCTACACCGAGCTTCCACTTCTCACGGTTGCCAACCCGCTCCTTCCAGCGGTGACCGTCGGCGGTCAACATTGACCGCCGGCCCAGCTCCATCAGCTTTCCGGTCGCCTTGTACATCTTCCACAGCCCTTGAAGGGTTGTGATCCCCCCGCCAACGACGCCGAGTCCGGCAGCGCCGACCCCCAGACCAGCCAAGTGGCTGCCCGCGGCCTTGCCGACGTTGACTCCCGCCTCGGTCGAACTCACTGCCCCGCCGCCAAGTCCCCAACCGCCAGTCCGCATCTGCGATTCGCCGAGTGAAACGCCCGCACGGTCGTCCTTTTTCCTTGAGCGCGAGTAGCCCGATCGGATCGTCATCGCCGCGTCGAGGAGGTTGGCACCCCCGATGATCTCTGAGCCGATCCCGACGTTGCCCGATCCGAGGCCACCGCCCATAGCGCCGCCGATGACTGCAGTCGGCTTTCCGGTCTCGAACGCGATGTTTCCCCTAGTCGGAACCCGGCTCCGGTCGTACTCCTGGGCCTTCGGTTCCTCGACGTCGTCGACCTCCCCGTCGTCCTCGACGTCGTGGGATCCATCGTCCTTCAGGCGCTGAATGGTTAAAGGTGCCTGCCCACCGGACTGTGTCATGAGCTTGGTCACGGCGGCGTTGCCGGCAAGACGCTGAAGCTGCAGAAGTGAGTTGGGCCCGAGCGGACTGCGCGAAGGTGACCCATCGAAGCCGCTTAACCCGGCTCCACCCTCCTTCGATTTGCCCGCCGACTTGCCCCTCGCGGTCAGGTTCAACAGGTCCTCGTCCTGCTCGTGTAACTGACCCTTCATCTGACCCCCCGGGGGCGGTGGCGTCGCTTCGGCCCCTGGCTAATTCAGGATGCGACGCCGCGGCTAGAAGGTATCAAAACCGGGAGGTCGGGAAGCAGGCACGGACCGTGCGGGCACTTCCCTGCGTCTGCCTCACCCGCCGCTCTTAGACTCCGTATCGTGACGGAGCAAAGCCCCGAGCCGAGACCGAAGCCAAGCCCCAGAGTCGCCATCTCGAACTTCATGGCTTACGACGCGCCTTTCTTCAGCAAGCTGCGCATGGCGCTCCAGAACAACATGACCAAGGTTCGGAACAGGCAGGACTGCTGCGGGAATTACGGCCAACCCGGCTGTTGAGTGACTTCCTCTCCGCCCCGTGAGGGCGGATCCGACACCCACGAGCACCCCCACGCCCATGGCCACGAGCACGGCCACGGCCACGGCCACGGCCACGAGCACGGGCACCATCCCGGCGCCGGCGAGGATCAGAACGATTCTTGAGGCTCGTCGGCCGTGACGCCTATTCGTCGGAGGGCAGCAGCCTCGTCGGTAGCCCAGGCATGCGCAGCAGCTAGATAGCGGTAGGTCCACTCCTCAGCGAGGCCGCGGTTTTCGCAGAATTGGATCGGAACGTTCGGCCAGCGGATTTGGCATTCCGCCAGTCCGTCGGCGATCAGAGCCGGGCGCACCCGGTCCTGTTTGTAGATCTGGGAGTAGCGCTCCTCGACGACCACCGCTGCACGGGGCAGCGCCGCCAGTTCGCTCAACGCGTACCGGAGCTTTCCCGTGGTGAGACTCGAGACCAGATCGGGTAGGGATTTGCGTTCTACCGAAGCTATGAGCGTTCCGTCGATCTCAATTCCGTAGTCGCCGCAGGGCAGCCTCCGGCTGATCGTCCGCACCTGCTGCCCGGCGAACCGGTAGGCGTAACGCTCGTGGGTGTCGACCACGACATCGAGCACCGCGATGCCGGCCGCTCTGGCACTGGGGAGGGTCACCGACGGGCGAGCCTGCTTGCGGGTGCGCGGTGACTGCCAGAACACCGCGTCTCGACCCCGGGCAGTCGTGAAGACCAACTGAGAGCGAGTCTCTCGGGATCGATCGGCGACTATGTCGATCGCAGCCCCACGGCGAACGCATGAGCGCAGCGGCACCCGCTCGACAATCTCAGGAACGACCGGCCATTCCTCAGCGGGGACCGGGTAGCAGTACAGGGCCTTGGTACGCGGCCAGGTTCCGGAGGTCCGTAACACGATGCCCTCACCAAGGGGAACCCGCAACAGATATGCGAGCCGCGACTCGGGATCGGGGTTCGTCGCGATCAGCAGCTCACTCATAGCTGTTCCACCACCGAAGCCTAGAGGGTCGTCGGTCCGCCGCTAGATCCGCGCAATTCTTCGAACATGGCGATCAATTCGGACCCATACGCTTCCAGCTTCACCGGGCCGATGCCAGGTATTGCAGCCAGGGCAGACTCGCTGGTTGGGAGAGCAGCAGCCAGAGCCCTCAACGTCTTGTCATCGAAGACAGTGAACGCCGGCTTGCCGGAAGAGCGCGCCCGCTCCAGCCGCCAGGACCTCAACCGCTCGGCCGCCTCGGCCGTCTCGGCCGCCTCTCCAACGTTCGCGGGAACCGTCCCAGCGGAACGGGCGGAACGGCCCGAAGACACCGATGCAGCGCGGGACCGGGTTTTGCCGGGGCCGGATCCACGCTGAGGCACCACCACGGCAACCGGGGCTGCTCCCGTCATCTCGGCAACAAACGGTGACTCCGACTCCCCCGTCACCACCGTCACGCTTTCGAGGCAACGGGTAAGCCCCACGTGGAATACTCGCCGCTCCTCTTCCACGTCCCACGACAAGCGGTGGGGCATCAAACCCGAGGTCGCGTGATGCAGGATCACGTGCGGCCACTCCCGCCCCTTGACCGAGTGGATTGACGCGAGCGTGACACCGGACTCATCGGCCGCTCCGTCGAGATGCTCGGTTAGCCACTGCCCGAACAGAGCCGGGTCGGGTTGGAGCTCGGCCAATTCGCTCAAGGCTTCCAGGTCATCGGCGTGCGCTGCGATCGCCCCGTGGCTCCACTTGTCCAGGGCGTCAGCGCTCGCATCGAGCCCGCCGTCGCCGATCCGTGACCGAACGACTGCCAGCACTGTTGCGGTGGTCGCCCCGGAACGCCCCGCCGCCCTTCGGATGGCGCCGACATCCGCGGCAAAGTCGCTGACCTTGTCCGCCTCTCGAATGCTCCCCTTGCTCTCGAGCCAATCGGCAAGATTCGAAAGCCCTTCGACGTTTCGCCGCTTCGCCAACAGGTCCAGCAGCGACTGGCTCATCCCCCGCTTCGGCCGGCGAGCCGCCTCGCGCAGGAGTGAGCTTGGGACAGCACCAGCCGGTGCGGCAGCGATCGACAACCAAGCCAGCGCCGCTCGCACCCCGCTCCGCTGCAAGAAGCGATTGTCCACCGACCGGTTGACCGGCACGCCCGAATGCCGTAGAAGGACCTGGACGGGAACGAGGGAGGCGTTGACGCGCGAAAGCACAGCGATGTCTGCCGGTTTGACGCCGGCGCCAAGCAGTTCGACGACCCTCGTGACAGCAGTTGAGGCCGGCCGGCGTTCTCCCGGGCGGACCGACAGACCGTTACCTTTTTCCGGATCCTTGAACGCTCGGATCGTCTTGGGCACCCGCAGCGAATTGCGGCTGAGAAGACAGCTCGCTGCGTTGACCACCGGTGCCGGGCAGCGATAGTTGACCTGGAGCTGGTGGTCGGCCGATCCAGGAAACCACCGATTGAAATCCACGAGCCACGTCGGTGTAGCGCCGGCGTATCCGTATATGGTCTGGTCGTCGTCGCCAACCGCAAAGACCGCGCCGGCCGGCCCGGCGAGCAGGCGGATCAAAAGCATGTGCGCCGGCGTGAGGTCCTGGAACTCGTCGACCAGAAGAACCCTGGCGAAGCGCTGGCTGCGAATGCGGAACGCTTGATCGGCGAGCAGGCGCTCGATGGCCGCGGTTACCTGCTCGTCAAAGTCGGCGGCGTCGCGGTCCCGCAGTTTCTCGCGATATTCCGCCGCGACGCGTCGGAGGTCCGAGACGTCGCCAATCTCGCCCTCAACCTCGTCTGGATCGGCGAGGCCGAGCCTGACCCGACTCAACGCGTCGATCCACGGCGCGGCGGGGTCCGTCTCTGCTCGCCGAGGAAAGTCAACCAATCCGCCGAGGATTCGCCGCACCTCCATCTCCTCGATCGTCGTCTGGCGGCCGCACAGGCTGAGGGAGAGAGCGTTCAGCGTGCGGATCCGGAGTGAGGGGAGCTCGCGCAGGCGAGATGCCATCTCGTTTTTGGCACGCACGTTGTACGCGACGAGCGCCATCGCAGCCGGCGGGAGGCCCCATCCCGATTGGATCAGACGGGCCCGTTCGGTGAGGACCCTGGTTTTGCCTGAGCCGGCGGGAGCGATCACTCGCGCGGCCGCTCGAGGTTCTCCGACCGCGGCCAGCTGGTCGGGGGCGAGCGGAACGCCCGCCGGCTCGGGGTTACCCAAAGGAGTGAGCGACCCGTGCTCCAGCCCGATTCGGTGGACCACCGGGAGGCCCAGCCGGCCCGCTAGAGAGGAGTCGAGGGGACCGCCGTCACAAACCGCCGATCGCCCGTCGGGCAAGACGATGTCAGCCAGCTCCGAGGCGTCAGATCGGGCGCCGAGCCGGATCGCCCGATCCCCCCACCCGTAGCTGGTCCGCTCGTTCCGGGCATCGACCGAGTTTGCCCAGACCGCGTGGTGCAGCCGTTCGCCCACCAGGTCCATGTCGAATTCCCATTCCCACGGTTGGAGGCCGGTGATCGACTCGGGTGGAGGCAGATCCGGGTCGTCGAGCCCAACACCGGGCACCAGCTCGATGACCAGCGACCTCCGCTCCCGCCATGCCTCACCAGCCGCGTCCGCCGTGGGCACGTCCACCTTCTCCACCCGAAACCGGTCGCAACCGTCCCATGCCACGGGCGCAGGCTGGCCGGGCAGGACCACCACAGAGCGCCCTAACGGTCGGGGGTCGAGCATCACACCATCTTGGTCGCACGAAGCGACCGGCATCGACTCAATGCGCAGCGGTCACGGTCGCGTCGCAGCGCTCAAATTCGGGACATCTTCGTCAACCAGGCGGCGGCTCTCGGCGGATCAAGATTTACGGCGAACTCTTCAGCTGTTATCGACGTGATGTTCCATCCATCCGCGAACGCCTCGCGAATCTCTTGCTGGGTGACCCTTCTCGGACCCCAGTCGCCGGGCTGGTGTTCACTGAAGCAACACATGAGGTAACGGCCTCCCGGGCGCACCGTTGCGCGCAGCGCGTCCACGTACTGAACGCGCCGCTCGTCATCGAAGACGTGGAACAGTCCGCTGTCGATCACCGTGTCGAACTGCTCGTCGAGTTCCGGCAGACGCAGGGCGTCCCACAGCAGAAATCGAGGTGTCAGGCCCCGATCACTTGCTTTGGCGACGGCCGCATCGATCGCCCGTGGTGCCGCGTCGACGCCGGTTGCTTCGAGTCCGCGCGCGGCGAGCATGAGCACATGTTCGCCGGTGCCGCAACCGGCGTCTAAGACGCGGCCCTGGATCTCGCCCTCCTCCGCCAAACGGACGAATACCGGCTGGGGGCGCCCGATGTCCCACGGGGGCGTAACGAGGTACATCTCGTCAAAGTCGTGGATCGACCGGTCCTGCGCTTGCCCCGGCACCGCACCTTCGGGTACGTCGCTCACGACCGGCTCTTGGTCACACAGCTCGGGCACAGTCCTCGTAGGATCGCCTCGGTTTGACCGAGGACGAACCCATGTTCCTTTGCTGCGCTCGCAGCGATCGGTGCGAGATCCAGGTCGACATCCTCGATCCGGCCGCAGCTCGAGCACACCAAATGTTCGTGGCGATTGACGTCGGGGTCGAACAGAAACGACCGGGTCCCGAGATCGATCTGCTTGATCTGTCCAATGGCAGCCAAGCTGTGCAGCGTTTCATAGACAGTCTTGAGCGACATGGTCGGCATCTGCCGTTTGGCGACGGCGTAGATCTCCTCCGCGGTTGAGTGAGCGGGGTTGGCGTGAAGGATCTCGAAGATGCATTGCCGTTGCGGGGTGACTTTCAGCCCGCGCCGCCGAAACAGGTCGGTCAGGCTAGCGGGGTCTTCCACCGTCAGGCGCGGTCGAAGCGATCCAGATTCATCACCTTGTCCCAGGCCGCCACGAAGTCGCGGACCAACTTCTCCCTCCCATCGTCAGATGCGTACACCTCGGCGATGGCTCGAAGCTGCGAGTTCCAACCGAAGGCGAGATCTACCGCGGTGGCGGACCACTTGACCTTGCCTGTCTTCCGATCGCGACCTTCGTAGAGGTTCTCGCCCGAACCGGATGCCCTCCACTCCGTGCCCATGTCCAGCAGGTTGACGAAGAAGTCGTTGGTCAACGACTCCGGCCGGTCGGTGAACACGCCGTGGCGGGACAGGTCGTAGTTGGCGTTCAGGGCGCGCATCCCGCCGACCAGGACCGTCATCTGCGGTGCGGTCAGCCTAAGGAGGCTGGCCCGATCCACCAGGAGCTGCTCCGGGGGCAATTTGTGCCCAGCTTGGACGTAGTTGCGGAATCCATCGGCGCTGGGCTCGAGCACAGCAAACGCCTCAACGTCAGTTTGGTCCTGAGAAGCGTCGGTGCGGCCAGGTGTGAACGGGACCATGACGCTGTAACCCGCGTTCTTCGCCGCTTGCTCAACGGCGGCGCACCCGCCGAGGACGATGAGGTCAGCAAGGGAGACCCTCTTCGTCCCGGACTGTGAGCTGTTGAAGTCCTGCTGGATCTCCTCCAGGGTCTGAAGAACCTTGCCCAGTTCGCCGGCGGAGTTCACCTCCCAATCCCTTTGGGGTGCGAGGCGAATCCGTGCCCCGTTCGCCCCTCCGCGCATGTCGGTGCCGCGGAATGTGGACGCCGAACCCCATGCAGCGGAGACCAGCTGAGAAACCGACAGCCCCGACGCGAGCACCTTGGCCTTGAGCGCAGCGATATCCCCGTCGCCGATGAGTTCATGATCGACAGTTGGAACAGGGTCCTGCCAAAGCTGCGGTTCGGGGACCCACGGGCCGAGGTAACGGGTGACCGGTCCCATGTCGCGATGCAACAGCTTGTACCACGCCTTGCCGAACGCGTCCGCCAACTGGTCGGGATTTTCGTAGAAGCGCCGCGATATCGGTCCGTAGATCGGATCCAGCTTCAGAGCCAGGTCAGTGGTCAGCATGATCGGAGCGTGCCTCTTCGATGGATCGTGAGCATCCGGCACGGTCCCCTGGGCTGAGGAATCCTTAGGAGTCCACTGGTGCGCCCCGGCGGGGCTGGTCGTGAGCTCCCAGTCGTACTTGTAAAGATTGTCCAGGTACCCGTTGTCCCACTTGGTCGGCTGGTTCGTCCATGCCCCTTCAAGTCCGCTGGTGATCGTGTCCCCACCCTTGCCGGTTCCGAAGCTGTTCCTCCAGCCGAGTCCCTGCTCCTCGAGACTTGCACCCTCGGGTTCGGGACCTACGTATTCCGCACCGGCAGCCCCGTGGCACTTGCCGGTCGTGTGGCCACCGACGATCAGGGCGACCGTCTCCTCGTCGTCCATCGCCATCCGACGGAAGGTCTCTCGGATGTCTATGGCGGCCGCGAGCGGATCGGGATTCCCGTTGGGTCCCTCGGGGTTGACATAGATCAACCCCATCTGAACCGCGCCGAGCGGCGCGGCCAGCTCCCTTTCGCCGCTATAGCGCTCGTCTCCCAACCACGTGTCTTCCGAACCCCAGAAGATCTGGTCGGGTTCCCAGATGTCCTCCCGCCCAAAGCCGAACCCGAACGTCTTGAAACCCATCGACTCAAAGGCGCAGTTGCCGGCGAAGATGATCAGATCAGCCCAGGAGATCTTCCGGCCGTACTTCTTCTTGACCGGCCACAGCAGCCGGCGCGCCTTGT
>CAZCCS010000014.1:0-18215 GCA_964497005.1 uncultured Acidimicrobiaceae bacterium
CTTTGCCGAACGGGGGTAGATCCATTATAGACAATCTATGTGAGAATTTACAGGGACCGAGATGATCGAGCGTGCGAAGTACATATGGCGGCGCTCCCATTCAACATGACACAAGGTGTCATCTATCGCCCCCTACACTGATCCATAGATCGCCTTCTGCGGTAGGCAGGTCGACGGCGCAACCACGCGGGTATCCAGGACCATCTGCCCAGCCCATCCATGCGCTGTTGAGCGCTGCATGGCGGAGCCGGCTACAATGAGAGTAGAGCCCGTTTTCAGCGGCGGGCGTGCGGCTGCACGCCCCTGCGAAGGGTTGGCAGGGTCTTTCAACGATGTGCTCGAGCCTCAGTGCGCGAAGGCGGACTTTGCGGCCGGTAGGCCATCCAGGCGCGATTTCAATCGCCGGCAGCCTGGGTGCCCACGAACACGAAATCACCCTGCGCAGGGTCGGCGGCCCAGCTTGACGCGCTAGGACAGGCGTTCTATAATACGGGGGTGGGCGTGCTTTCGGGCTCGCCCGCTTGTGTTCTCTACTACCCCACCCCTCGCTCCCCCTTCCCGTCGCCCGGGAACCGGGATGCACGGGAAGTTCTCAGGGGATCGCGGGTTCAGGGGGTCAGCTCAGTCCCAGAGCAGCCGAGCATGCTGGCCACTGGCCCCACCCGGACTGCGCTTGGAGTTTCTGGGCGGCGGCGTCCTGCATCGCCGGAGGCTCGAGGTCGGGTCGGCCGGGGTACCCGAGGTTGGTCCAGGTCTGCTGGCTGAACTGGTAGGCGCCGTAGTACCCGTTTCCGGTGTTGGCCTGGTAGTCGTCTCCCGACTCGCATTCCCTGAGCTGCAGCCAGACCCCGCCTGCTCCGCCGCCGCCGGCGGGTGCCGGTGCCGGGGCGGAGACCGTCGCAGGGGCCGGGGGCGGTGTGGCGGGTACGGTCGCCGGCGGTACGGTCACCGGCGGGAGCGTGCTGGGTGGGGTCGAAGCCGGGGCGGCCGGTGCCGGCGCCGGCGCCACCGTCGCACGGACCACGGCCACTAATCCCCCGTTGACGGGTAGACCCTGGGAGGTGGGCTTTGCCTGAGCGGCCGCCGCGGCTGCTCGGGCTTGGGCCTGCTGTTGGGCTTGCTGGACCTGATCGGCAGCGACCAGCCGGGTCAGCTGGCCTTGAAGGCTGTCCAGACGGGCCTGATCGCTCGAAGCCTCGGCGAGTGCCTCCTGCCGGGCCTGAGAGACCTCCGCGAGGGCTGCTGCGCTCTGATGCTGCTGGCCGGTCAGCTGCGCCTGGGCGCCAGCCAATTGCCGGCGGCTGGCCCGGTAGCGGTCGATCGAGTCCTTCAGGTCACCTGAAGCGACGGAAATGTACTCCGCACGCACCGCCAGGTCGGGCCCCTTGCCAGACGCGTCCAGGTTGGGAACGCCGGTGTAGGTGCCTGTGTAGCTGTAGATCACCTGTTGGCGGAGCTGCGTCGAGACCTGAGCGGTCTGCGCTTGCAGGGCTTGTACCTCGGCCCGAGCCTCGGACACCTCGTGGGTGAGGGCGGAGGCCTGGAAGCTGGCCTGGTTGTAGGCGACGGTCAGCGTGTGGATCCGCTGCGCGCTGGCGACCGCGGTCGCCTCGAGGGTGGCGATCTGCTGCCTCGTCGTCGAGATCTGGTCCGCCATCGCCGCGGGCGCGCGCCACCAGGCCAGTGCCGGCAGCGCCGATCCCGCCAGGAAGAACGGCGCAGCGAGCAACGCTGCGGCGACCAACCGCCGGCGAAGGTCGCCTCGATGGACCCTCGGAACGAGTTCCACGACGGCGGATGAGGCTAGCGGGGCGGCCGCGGGTGAGTCCAGAGGAACCTTTTGCCCGATTTCGTGACCGCTGAGCGCCGCCCTGAAGGTTCCGCGACAATGGGAGGGTGGTGCAGCGGGCACTGGGGGTAGCAGTTGGGGTTCTCGCGGCGTGCGGCCTGGCCGTCGTTGCGGCAGTCGGCGCGTCCGGCGGCGGGGGCAAGCCTGCCCGCACAGCCACAGCGGCAGCGACTACCACCCTTCAGCCAACGACCACGACTGCGCCGCCGACGACGTCGACCACATCCACCACCTCGACCACGGTTCCTGCCACAACTGTCCCCCCGCCGACGGTCGCCGCGCCCGCTGCGAATGCGACTTTGGCGGGCTGCCCGGTCCCCCCCAAACCCGGCCCGACCGGCCCTCCCCCGACGCCGTGGCATCCGGCCACCCTGGTGCCGGACTCTGCACTCCCTCCTGTTCAGCCGCCCGCGGCGTGGCATTCGTCCCTATCGCCTATCACCGGAAAGGGGATGTGGATCTGGCTGTGGTCGAACACCGACGGGGGCAACGCGCAGGCGGTGGTTAGCCGAGCGGTTGGGGCGGGGTTGCACCAACTGTGGGTCCGGGTTGGCGACTCCAAGTACGGCTTCTACGGCGCGTCGGAGCTCCAGGCGCTCGTCCCGGTCGCGCATGCCGCCGGGTTGGCCGTGGTGGCATGGGGGTTCCCGTACCTCTACGACCCGGTCGGAGACTCCAACTGGACCGCACAAATCCTTTCCTGGCGGGGCCCGGGTGGGCAATCGGTCGACGCGTACAGCGCCGACATCGAACGGCCGAGCGAAGGCGTCGATCTGACGGCTCAGCGAACGGCGGTTTACCTGCAGAACGTCCGCAAGGCGGCCGGCAGCGTGCCGGTCGTAGCAACGGTCTATCCCCCGCTCGACACCTACTGGACCGGTGGCTACCCCTACTCGACAATCGCCACCTATGTCGATGCGTTCGCGCCGATGGTCTACTGGGAGTGCGTGGACCCGGGATCCGCAGCCCAATCCGCGGTCCAGCGCCTGTCGACCCTCCGTCCGGTACACGTCATTGGCCAGGCGTTCAACATGGCGGACGTGGGAGGCCGGATCATCCCCCCGAGCGGCTCGGAGATCAACGAGTTCATGACCCAGGCCCACAAGTACGGGGCGGTCGGAGCGTCATTCTGGGTGTGGCAGACGGCAACTCCTGAAGAGTGGGCTGCCCTATCCGGTTTCCGGTGGTGACCGCGCCGGCAGTCAGTCAGCAAGAGTGTGCTCGGTCAGGAATTGCCTGATCCGGTCAGCTGTTTCAGCATGACGCCCGGCCCACTCGTAGACGAGGTCGGCCTGCGGTGCCAGGTCGGCGATCTCCTCGGCGACCGCGGTGGGGTGGAACTCGTCGTTCCCCGCGAGGATCAGCAGCGGCACCGGGCAGCTTCGAACGAAGTCACGGCTGACCGAGAAGACGAAGTCACCTCCGAACATGCGCTCGCGAAACGCGGCCTGCGCGTCGTCGGTGATCTCCGTCCCGTTCTTACGGAGACCGGACGCCCAGTCATCGAACATGGACGCGAAGAGGGCTCGGTTGTCAGGGGTCAAACCGATCGGGTTCTGCAATACCGCTGCAGCTACGCGGCTCGGCGCGCGGGCACAGAGGGCCAGCGCGTACGACGAGCCGATGCAACCACCCATCGCGTGGGTTCGATCCGCGCCAAGGTCGTCGAGCAAGGCGACATGGTCGTCGGTGTAGGTGTTCCAACCGTCATTTTCCCCTACCGGCCCGCTAGAAGCGCCGGCGTTTCGTTGATCCATCGAGATCACCTTGAACTGGTCAGAGAGCACAGTTCTGGGGTCGATCCACGGCATCGGTACGCCTGGCTGGTCGGCGCGTTCGCCCCATAGCCGGGCGACCGAGTGCATGCCGCCGGGCGCGAACAAGATCAACGGGTGCGCGTCGGCGGATCCGTCGACCTCGTAGTGGATGCGTACATCACCGGGGCGCTCGAGGACTGGCATGGTTCGACGTTAGCTGGGAGGATCGACGGGTGGGCTCTACGCTCGGTGATGACATGTTCGTGCCGTCCGGTGACGGGGTGGTACAGAGTTTGGAGATAGACGGCTCCGCTGCGACCATCGTGCTGCAGGGCCAAGTCGACCTCGTCAGTGTGGGGGAATTCGAACGCAGCCTTGATGCATGCCTCAAGACCGGCTGCGCTTACATCACCGTCGACATGAGCCAGGTGACGTTCCTCGATTCGGTCGGGTTGCGCGCACTGCTGTCACCGTTGCGCCACCTGCCGCTCGAAAGCCTTGTTGTCCGGGCGCCGTCACCGCAGGTCAAGCGACTTTTGCAGCTGACCGGGCTCGAGTACCTGATCGGATCGGGACCGCCCAACGATTGAAGCCGGCGGAGCGATCGCGCTAAGCCGACGCCGGGCGCGACACTAAGCCCACCATGGGTTGCAGGGGCGCGATATTGGCGGCTTCGGCCGCGGTGCTGATCGCTTCGGGGTGCTCCGCGCCGGCGGCATCTGTCAGGCCCCACTCGCCGGAGCCGCCCCCGTCGAGCATCGCCGCTCCGCACGGCGCCGGCCTTGTGACCGCTTCGCACGCACAGAGTTGGACGGTGGAGGCCGCAGCAGTCGACGATCCGCTGAGCAGTGCACCAGGAACGGCAGGGCAGGCAGCAGCCGCACCGGTAGTCGGCCTCCCTGCTGCAGGATGCGCTCCTCGCACTCACGCACCTGCAGCCGGCGAGGGAATCCTCACCCTGACCCTCGCGGCACCCGGAACGGATTGGGCGAACCCGACCAACACCTCACTCGTTGTCGATGCCAGCGTCGACGGCCGCATCCCACAGGAGATCGTACTGTTCAACGGCGGCGATCCTTTTTCCTATCAAGGTTTCCTCGGGGACACATCAGTGGGACTCCACTGCGTCACCGTGAGCTTGAGGCGGGACATCTCGCACGAATCGATGGTGAACCCGGCCGTGCGCGTGTACGGGGTCGGACTCTCGGTCGTTCCGCCGTCCAGCCCGGCCTACCTCCTCGAGTCGCACGCGCCGGTGCTGTACGGGCGAAGCATCTCGGCCAAAGGTGACACCCCCCTCATCACGTACGGGCAGGCGCAGCCCGACCCAGACAAGATCGACACTGACGTCTCGTACACAATTGTCTGGACGCACGAGGATGTCGGCGATGGCATGGTGCCCGCGTATGAGTGGGGACACTGGGGACGGATGACCGACATCGAAACGGTTATCCACGAGGTAGTCGCGCCCGGGGGAAAGGTGTTGTCGGCGACCTACCTCTCCTGCGGCTGCGAGGCGATCCCCGGGTATCCGGATTCGTCTCCCGAGCACTCCGCGGGTGGCGGCGAAACGTACAAGCCCTACCCAACCTCGGGAACCGCCGCGGGGTTGGGTGACCACATCGGTATCCGCGACGCCACCGGCAACAACGACATGTCACCGTCGGGCAACACCCCTTTCCGTTTTCAGCAGTCCCTTGTCGCCGCGCCAGCACCGGGACAGGCACGAGAGGTGGCCACCGACGACAACCCGTGGACGTACCGCATATCCGGAAAGGAGGTCGCACGCGAAGCCACCTCGTCGACCGATCCGCGTTCCATCCTCGCGGGGGTCTACCCCCAGTACCTGATCGTTGACATCGACGCTACAGCGCTGAACACGTACTCCATCGCCATCGAAGTCAGGCTGTCGGGCGACCCAACTTGGTACAGCAACGACTACTCGCAGGCGACCGCACCGAATCCGCCCACCACCTATCCGTTCTTCAACGGTGGGCATGGGAGGACCGCCATAAAGCTGCCGCTCAATTGGAACGGCAGGGCGATCGACGGCTTGCGGTTACGGCTCAACGCCCTGCCTGGAACGTCGCCGTCGCTTGACGGCACGCCCGTTATCGAACTGGTGGAGGTCACGCCCGTGTACGCCATCGAACATCCCGCCTTCCCGGCTCCCGGTGTCGTCACGGGGACCGAGTACCCACCCGCCTAGCCCTAGGTCCAGGTAGGAGCCTCTGACAGGGGCTTCACTGCCCGAATCTTGCCCCTCCGCGGGAAGCCATAACAAGCCCGGGCTAGACGGTCCGGGCCATACCTCCTAGCCTCGAAGCCAGAATCCTCGGGAAGTGGAATCCTCCGGGAAGTGGGATCCTGCGGGAAAGGCGGTTCATGCTTTCAGGCTGGCGAGACAGACGCGGCGCCAGGGCGGGCACCGGCGACGGCGGATGGGGACCACCGCACCCGCCGCCCGAACCGCTGATCCGCTTTGCTCAACCGGAGCAGGAAATGGCTGAGTCGAAGGCGCGGGAGCCAAGGGCGCCAAGGGCGGCGAACGTGGGCTCTCGCAAGCCGAGAGGCGCAGCCGCCCGAACGTTGACCCTCATAGCCGGGGCCGCTCTAGGTGCGGTGCTCCTCGTGTCCTTGGCAGCCCTGACGACCGGGCTACCCGCCAGCAGCCACCACCAAGCCCAACGCCTGGCCCGGGCCGCACCCAGGGCTACCCCGGCGACTCGACCTAGCATTCGGCATTCGCCGGCGCGCAGTCGACCTTCGCGTGGAAGTGTCGCTCCAACGACCACCAACGGCTCCGCAACCAGTCGCTCGACGCTGGCGTCGGTCAACGCGGTGGTAGACGAGAGTGGGTCGGGCCGCCAGAAGGTTATATCGGCGATCAACGGGGTTCAGTCATGCAGCATGAGCCCGACCGACGGCCAAGCGGCGATCTCGCAGGTCGTCAACGACCGGCAAAATGCGCTGGATCGACTCCGGCAGCTTTCCCAGAGCGCCGGAACAGGGTCCCCCGAACGCCCGGTCATTCAAAGTCTCGTCGCAGTGCTCAACGACTCGATCGAAGCTGACCAGGCCTATATGGCTTGGATGGCAGACATAGCCGCTGGCCAACAACATTGCGGAGCGGATCCGTCCGGCGACGCCAACTTCACCGCCGGTCAGACCTTCTCAACCAAGGCGGACGGGGACAAGCTGGTATTCGTTGCCGCGTGGAATCCGCTGGCAGGGCGTGACGGCCTGGCGACTTACCAGCCGCAGGACTTCTGACCGCGGAGCGCGAACCATCGCCAATCCGGCGATCCCGGGATGCGAATATTCGGGCATGGAAGCCCTTTACCGCTATGTCCCTCATCCGCACATTGAGCACCACAAGCTGAGCGGTCCGGTCCGCACCGTCGATGAGCGACGGCTCAATCACCCGAACCCGATCGTCCGGTTCAACGCAAGGGTGGGACTGGCCATCACCGTCATCGTCGGGACCATGTGGTGCGCCTACCTTTTCACGATCGTCGCGTTGATCAGCGCACCGTCAGCCTTCTCGTCGGGGAACCTGACGATCATCATCGCTTGGATCTCTTCCAACTTCCTCCAGCTGGTACTGCTGCCGATCATCATCGTCGGCCAGAACATCCAGGCCAAGGCCTCCGACAAGCGGGCAGAGGACACCTATAAGGATGCCGACGCGATTCTCCACGAAGCGGTCGAGATCCAGAAGCACCTCATGGCCCAAGACGCAGAGATCGCGCACATCCTCTCGCTGGTAAAGAGCTCAAGCGCTTCGTGAGGGCGATCGGCGCTCGCTACCGTTAGGGGTCGATGTCGACTTCCGACGCATCCGTGGTCGAGGCCCTCCGGAAAAAAACACCGGAGATGCTCGAGCAGCTCTCCAGGCTGGTCAACGCCGAATCTGGTTCGAGCGACCTCCAAGGTATTCAGTTGTGCGCCGGCATCATCGAGGCGATCGGCGCCGAGTTGACCGGAAAGGCCCCGCAACGGGTCGAAACCGACGGGCGGGTCCACCTCCTTTGGAGGTTCGGGGCCGACCACCGGGCGCCGTCAGTCGTCCTGATCGGGCACTTCGACACGGTGTGGCCACAGGGAACCCTGGAGCGCTGGCCCTTCACCGTCGAGGGCGAAACCGTGACCGGACCGGGGGCCTTCGACATGAAGTCAGGGATCGTCCAGATGTTCCACGCAGTCGCCGAGGCGGGCGTGCCCGATGGCGTCGCCTGCTTGCTCACCTCTGACGAAGAGCTCGGCTCGCAGACCTCGCGTTCGTTGATCGAGCAAATCGCACGCGGTGCCTCGGCCGCTCTGGTGCTCGAACCCAGCGTCGACGGAGCGTTGAAGGTTGCGCGCAAGGGCACTTCGATGTACGAGATAGCGGTCGAGGGAAGAGCGGCCCACGCCGGGCTCGAGCCCGAAAAAGGCGCCAATGCCACGGTCGAGCTCGCCCACCAGATACTCGCCATCACTGCAATGGGGAGACCGGAGTTCGGCACGACCGTTACTCCGACCGTTGCCTCCGCAGGTAGGACCACGAACACCATCCCGGCGAACGCCTTATTGCATGTCGACGTTCGCGCCGACACCCAAGCCGAACAGGCGCGGATCGACGAAGAGATCCGCGCACTTCAGGCAACCATCGACGGGACAACGGTGCTCGTGAGTGGCGGACCGAACCGGCCTCCGTTTGCCACCGACGCATCGAAGTCCCTGTTCGAGACGGCTCAAAACATTGCGAACACCTACGGGCTGGGCCCTCTGCGTGGCGAAGCGGTCGGTGGCGGCTCCGATGGGAACTTCACCGCCGGCATCGGGGTGCCCACCCTCGACGGGCTCGGAGCGGTAGGCGGCAAGGCGCACGCCGAAGGCGAGTGGGTGCACGTTCCATCCATGGCCGAACGCGCTGCATTGGTCGCCGCGCTGCTTCGCGAGCTGACCTGAGAAGGAAGAGCGGAATGAAGATCGAGCTGGTCGAGCTGATCCGAGTGGAGATGCCGCTTGTATCCCCGTTCCGAACCTCATTCGGGACGCAAACCACCCGGGACATCCTCCTGATTCACGTGACCGGGCCGGGCAGCGACGGCTGGGGCGAGTGCGTGGCCATGAACGAGCCGGCGTACTCCTCCGAGTACGTGGATGGCGCGCACGACGTCATCAAACGGTTCCTGGCGCCGAGGATGCTCGAGCAGTCCGACGTGAGCGGCGACAAGGTGGCCCCCCTTCTCGCCGGCTTCAAGGGCCATCCCATGTCAAAGGCCGCGCTCGAGATGGCGGTCCTCGACGCCGAACTGACCGAACGAGGTGAGTCGTTCGCAGGGCACCTCGGAGCTGTGTCGGAATCGGTCCCATGCGGCGTGTCGATAGGCATACCCGGCTCGGTCAGCGAGTTGATCGAGCTGGTCGCCGGCTATCTCGAAGCCGGCTACGTGCGGATCAAGCTGAAGATCGAACCCGGATGGGACATCGAGCCTGTCCGTGCCGTGCGCGAACGCTTCGGGGACGGCCTGCTTCTCCAGGTTGACGCCAACACCGCGTACACCCTCGCCGACGCGCGGCATCTGGCGAAGCTCGACCCGTTCGGCCTACTTCTGATCGAGCAGCCCCTACCCGAGGACGACGTCGCCGGTCACGCTGAGCTCGCCCAACGGATAGGCACGCCTATATGCCTCGACGAGTCGATCACCTCGGCGCGCGCCGCTGCGGATGCAATCTCTCGGCGTGCCTGCTCGATCGTCAACATCAAGGCCGGCCGGGTCGGTGGGTACCTCGAGGCACGGAGGGTTCACGATGTCTGCGTGGCCAACGGGGTGCCGGTGTGGTGCGGAGGGATGCTCGAAACCGGTCTGGGGCGCGCGGCGAACGTAGCCTTGGCCGCCCTGCCGGGTTTTACCCTTCCAGGAGACACGTCGGCCTCGGATCGTTACTGGCGCACCGACCTGACCGCCCCGTTCGTGCTCGACCACGGGCGCTTGCACGTCCCGTCGGGCCCAGGTCTTGGGGTTCGGCCCGACCCGGACGTGCTGGCGTCGGTCACCACCTCGAGCGAGGCGATTCGACGCATCTAGCGAGTCGTCGGGCCCATTGCGACGACGATTAGGACGCCGGCGGGTTGCCGGTGCTGTCGATCATCGGGCCGTCTCCCGAAGGGTCGAGGATCCCTTCTTCGAAGAAGGTGTACCGGCCCTCCAGGACGCGCATGGCTGCGGAGTATTCCTCGTCGTCATCGTTGTGCCACAGATCGTGGAAGGCCTGATCGACCCGGCGGCGGGCCTGCCGGCAGAACAGGTCTGCCAGATCCTCCGCGGCGCCGTCGCCGCCGTCGGTCTCGAACGCGGCCGAGCCGGCGGACCCTTCTTCGATCATCTTCGCCCTGACAACAACGGCGCTCATCGCCCACAGGTCGGCGCCGATGTCCACGATCCGGCCGAGGAACGCCTGCTTTCGCTCCATCCCACCCTGCCAGCGGGCCATGCCGTAGAAGGTGTTGCGCGCCATCTTTCGCGCCGAACGCTCGACGAAGCGCAAATGGGGGGCCAGCCGGCCGAACTGCTCGAACGCTCCGGGCGCCGTCCCCTGCCCCACCGCCAGCTGCGGCAACCAGCCGGCGTAGAACCTTCCGGCGGACGCGGCTGCCTTCGCCTTCGCCTGCACCCCCGCCTCCGGGTCGATGAGCCCGCCGGCGACGCTCAGGTGCTGATCAACCGCCTCACGGGCGATGAGCAGCTTCATGATCTCGGAGGAACCCTCGAAGATGCGGTTGATCCGCAGATCCCGCAGAGCCTGCTCCGCGGCGATACCCCGCTCCCCCCTTGCTCTCAGCGATGCTGCGGTCTCGTACCCACGGCCACCGCGGATTTGAACGAGCTCGTCGGCAATCTTCCACGCCATCTCGGAGCAGAACAGCTTCGCCAGCGCCGCCTCGATGCGGATGTCGTTGCGTTCCTCGTCGGCCATCAAAGACGACAGGTCCGACATCGCCTCCACCGCGAACGCGGTGCCGGCGATGAACGCCAGCTTCTTGGCGACCGCTTCGTGCTTCCCCACCGGCTGGCCCCACTGGACCCGTTCGGCAGACCACTCCCTAGCCACCTTCAGGGACCATTTCACGCCACCGACGCACGTGGCCGGAAGCGACAACCGACCGGTGTTCAGCGTCTGTAGCGCGATCCTCAGACCCCGGCCCTCCTCGCCAATCAGGTCCTCGCTGGGAACCCTCACGTCGGTGAAGCGGGTCACCCCGTTTTCTATGCCGCGCAGACCCATGAAGGCGTTGCGATGCAGAACCTCGACACCGGGGGCGTGCGCATCCACGACGAACGCGCTGATGCCTCCGCGGTGACCTTCCAACTTCGGAACGGCCGCCATCACGACCAGCAGGTCGGCGATGACCCCGTTCGTCGTCCATAGCTTGACCCCGTTGAGCACGTAACCCCAGCCGTCCCCGGTCGGGGTCGCGGTCATCCGCATCCGAGCTGGATCACTGCCTACGTCCGGCTCGGTCAACAGGAAGGCGCTGATCTTCTCGGTGGCCACTTGCGGCAGGTACTTGCGCTTCTGCTCCTCGGTCCCGAATATCCTCAAAGGCTCCGACACACCTATCGACTGGTGGGCCGAGAGCAGCGTCGGAATGGCCGAATGCCAAGTCGACGCCAGCGCCAGCGCCCTGCCGTAGTAGAGATGGCTCAGCCCCAGGCCGCCGTACTCCCGGTCGATATTCATGCCCAGAGCGCCTAGCGCCTTGAGGCCCTTCACCACGCTGTCGGGAATCTTGGCGTCGCGTTCGATCTCGTACGGGTCGACGCCCTCCTCGAGGAAAGCTCGGAGGGTGGCGAGGAACTCCTCCCCTCGGGCTCGTTCTTCCTCGCTTGGAACGGGGTGGGGATGGATCAGATCGAGCCTGAACCGGCCGAGGAACAGCTCCTTGGCGAAGCTCGGCTTCTCCCACTCGGTCTGGCGCGACTGCTCCGCCAGCTCCCGCGACTGCTTCTCGGTCACCGTCTCGGGCATCGGCAATCCCCCTTTTGCGCTGGCGTGGAATTGCTTGCCGTTCTACCCCCAACCGACCCAAGTTCGCTAGACAAACCCATCGTTCGGCGGGTCGGCGCGCGAAGCTCTTGGTCTGTGAGCAACCTACCCAGGCTCCGCCAGGTCGCTCTCGCGGCCCACGACCTGCAGATGGTCGCCGGCGAACTGCACGACACGTTCGGATGGCCCGAGCCGTTCCATGACCCGGGGGTCGGCGAGTTCGGATTGGAAAACTCGGTCTTCGCCGCCGGCGACACCTTTGTCGAGGTCGTGTCCCCGGTGAAACCCGGAACGGCCGCCGGCCGGTACCTCGACAGACGCGGGGGCGACACCGGCTACATGGCGATCTTCCAAGTCGCCGACATCCACTCGGCGCGACAAGCGATCGCCGACTCCGGGATCCGGGTGGTCTGGCAAGTCGACCTGCAGGACATGGCCGGGACCCACTTGCACCCCAAAGACGTCCCCGGCGCGATCGTCTCCGTCGACTGGGCCGACCCGCCCGAATCGTGGCGATGGGCCGGCCCCTCGTGGACAGGAAAAGCTTCCCCTGCCGGCGATGGCGGCATCAAGGAGATCGTCATCGAGGAAAAAGACCCCGGCGCCTGTGCCGAGCGATGGTCGGCAGCACTCGGGATACCGGTGAGGACCACCCAGGGCCTGGCGGCGATCCAGTTGGACAACGCCGCGCAGGTCCTGTGGTTCGCACCGATGACCTCGGATCGCGAGGGCGGCGGCATCGCCGAGGTCGTATTGCACGGTGACTCCGAGATCGACACGGTGATCGGCGGGGTCCGGTTCCGCACCGAGCGTGGACGGTGACCGCTACGCGAACCACTGCTGCCGGGTAGCGAAAAGCTGCTATAGCAGGTTTTCTCTACCCGACGAGGGTGCCGCGGTGGCTTTCACGAGCCGCTGTCGCGGTCGCGGCTGCGGCTCAGGTAGCGGCCCACCTGCACAGGGTCGCTTCCCTCCGGTGCGGCGACCTCCACCATCCTGTCCGGGACGTCGTCGAACTCCGTCCGAAGCGCGCGCGACATCACCGCGTGCTGGAAGTACAGCGAGGTGATGTAGGTGAGTTCGAGGATCTCCTCGTCCGAGAGTTGCTCACGCAGTTCTGTGAAAAGCCCGTCGGCGACTCGACCGTGGTCGTAGACCAAGCAGTCGGTGTAGGCCAGCACGAGCCGCTCCACCTCGGTGAAGCAATCGGCGGCCTGCCAGTGCGGGATCGCAGCGATACGCTCCTCCGATACGCCCAGTGCCCGGAGGGATTTGCAGTGCTGGGAGAACACGAACAGGCTCTGCGCAGCCCAACCGACCCGGGTCTGCCCGAGCTCACGTAACACCGGGTCGAGCTTGCGTTTGGGGCTGCGGTACACGCCGAAACCCTGAACCGCATGTTCGAGGATGTCAGGAGCGTTGGCGAAGACGGTCCACCAGTCCCCCGGCGATCCGGACTCGGTTCCCGGCTCGGCGACTGGGTCGCGGTCGCCGAAGAGGTAGTCGTACATCGTCGTGACGATCGGGGCGGACGCCTCCGAGCGCGGGACCTGCCGCAGTCTGGGCACTATCTGGGCCTGGTCAGGTGAGCGCGCTTGTCGGCTCGTGGGCGACGTCCGCAGGGGTAAGGGCCCTGGTCCACGCCGCGAACTCCAGAAGGATCCCGTCCGGGTCCTGGAAGTAGACCGAACGGACGAATACACCGGGGTGTAGGTCCTTGCTGACGCCCCATTCGCTGTCGTCGTGATTGACGACGTCGCTGCAGTCGACGCCGGCGGCGCGCAGTCGTTCGGCGTACTCGTCGATCTTCTCCAGCGAAACGTTGAACGCCACATGGTTCATCGACCCGACCGCCGAGGTGAGCTCGCCGGTGTCCGGACGAGCGGCGGGTGCCACCACGCCGGGCACCGGCCCCGGTGCGTTCGGGAACCAGAAGAACGCGAGGCAGTCACCGTTGCCGCAGTCGAAGAAGAAGTGCTGACCCATGCCCGCCGGAAGCTCGATGGTCTTCACCAAGGGCATGCCGAGGACGTCACGGTAGAAATGAACGGTGCGGCCCATGTCGCTGCACACGAGGGCGAGGTGGTTGATTCCTCTGAACTCAAATTCGTTGGACATCGGATCCCCCCTTGCTTCGAGATCACTCTGCAAGCTATTAGATGAGCGGCACCACAGGCCAGGCTGGCGTTCTGCCATGCTCTGGGGGTGAAAGCGGCTCTTCTACGAGCGGGGCAGGTCGTCGTCGACGACGTTCCCGACCCGACGCCGTCGCTCGGCCAGGTGCTCGTGTCGGTCAAGGCATGCGGCATATGCGGGTCCGACCTGCACTTCGTCAAACACGGGGCGGAGATGCTCGACCTTGCCGATCAGATGGGAGGAATGCCGGACTTCGGCGACGCACGCCCGACCCTCGACCGGGACGTCTACATGGGCCACGAGTTCGCCGGCGAGATCCTGGAGGTAGGTCCCGACACCATCGCTCCCCCGGAGGGCACATTGGTGACCTCGATCCCGGCCATGGTCGGCCTCGGCGGGGTCGAGCCGTTGGTTTACAGCAACCGGCTTCCTTGCGGCTACGGAGAGATGATGCTGCTGTCGGCTCCGCTCGTGCAGACGGTGCCCAACGGTTTGGACGCCAAGCGCGCCTCACTCACCGAGCCGATGGCCGTGGGTCTGCACGCGGTCAACAAGTCGGGCATCTCGCAACGAGAAGGCGCTCTGGTCCTCGGATGCGGGCCGATCGGCGTAGCCGTCATCGCGGCCCTGAGGCTGAGAGGGGTCGAGCCGATCGTCGCGTCCGACTACTCGCCGAGGCGCCGCGAGCTGGCTAAGGCGATGGGGGCCCACGAGGTGGTGGACCCGGCCGACGAGCCATCCTTCGAAGCCTGGGGCAGAGCGGCTCCCGGTAAGCCGGTGGTCGTATTCGAAGCGGTGGGTGTTCCAGGCATGATCAACGAGGTCCTGCGGTCTGCTCCGCTCCACAGCCGGATACTCGTGGTCGGTGTGTGCATGGGTGCGGACACGATCATCCCCTTCTGGGCGATCAGCAAGGAGCTGAACATCCAGTTCGCGCTCGCCTACGACCCTCAAGAGTTCAACGATTCGTTGAAAGCGATCGCCGAAGGCGACATCGACGTCGGACCGGTGATCACGGGAGAAGTCGGCATCGACGGGGTTCCCGGGGCGTTCGAGCAGCTGGCCGACCCCGAGCGGCACTGCAAGATATTGGTCGTACCAACACCAGGAGGCTGAGAGCATCGTGTGGGATTTCTCTACCGAACCGGAGTTCCAGGAGAAGCTGGACTGGGTCGAACAGTTCTGCCGGGAAGAGGTGGAACCACTCGAGCTGGTGTTCCCGTACGCGGCTCGCATGCGCGACCCGAAGATGAAGGCGCTGGTCGATCCGCTGAGGCAAAAGGTGAAGGACCAGGGGCTGTGGGCGGTGTTCCTCGACAAGGAGTTGGGGGGTCCGGGTTTCGGACAGCTCAAGCTTGCATTGCTGAACGAAATCATCGGAAGGTACGCGACCGCGCCATCGATCTTCGGCTGCCAGGCACCCGACACAGGCAACATGGAGATCCTCGCCGCGTACGGGACCGAAGAGCAGAAGAAGCGGTGGCTTTATCCGCTCATGAATCAGGAGATCTGGTCGGCCTATTCGATGACCGAGCCCCAGGGCGGGTCAGACCCCAACCTGTTCAAGACCGTCGCTGTCAGAGACGGCGAGGAGTGGGTCATCAACGGCGAGAAGTGGTTCACCAGCGCCGGCCGTTACGCCGACATCATCTTCGTGATGGCCACCAACGGAATCTTCATCGTCCCGCGCGACACTCCGGGCGTGGAGATCATGGACGAGCCGCGAGGCCACGACCACATCCTCTACAAGGAGGTCAGGGTCCCTCTCGATCACCTGCTTGGACCCGAGGATGGGGCGAAGGTTCTTGCTCAGCGTCGCCTTGGTGGCGGCCGCATCCACCACGCGATGCGCTCGATCGCCCAGTGCAAGCGGGCCTTCGACATGATGTGCGAGCGGGCTTTGAGCCGCGAGTCGCACGGCAAGATCATCGCCGAGCACCAGATGGTCCAGGAGGCGATCGCCGATTCATACGCGGAGATCAACATGCTGCGGCTGATGGTGCTCTGGACAGCGTGGACGATCGACAACTCCAGCACCCAGGCGTCCAGGACCCAGATAGCGGCGTGCAAGTACACGGCGGCGAAGGTTCTTCGTGAGGTCACTTACCGGGCCATTCACATCTTTGGCTCCCTTGGGGTGACCGACCTGACCCCATTGCAAGCGATGTGGTCGTCTGCGCCCACGATGGCGGTGATGGACGGGGTTGACGAGGTTCACAAGGTCACCGTCGCCCGGAGCGTGCTGAAGGACTACCGGCCTCACGAGGGACTCTGGCCGACCGAGTACCTGCCCGCCAAACGCGAGGAGGCTCGAAAGAAGTTCGCCGAGGCCTTCGCGAACGACGCCGACCTTGTGAAGTATGCCGATTTCATGGAACGCAGGGCGCGCGGGCGGGGCTGAAGGAGTGGAGATCGTCAATGGATGTGACTAATGGATGTTGCCAATGAATGTTAAAGGCAGGGTTTGCGTAGTAACCGGAGGGGCAAGCGGCATCGGCCGGGCGCTGTCTGAGGCGCTGGCGGCGGCGGGAGCCGGTGGTGTCGTGGTCGTCGACATCAACGGCGAGGGCGCCTTGGAAGTCGCGTCGGGGATCCGGGAGAAGGGACATCTGGCAGTCGCTGTGGCCGGCGACGTCTCGTTGCAGGAGGACGTGGACAGGTTCGTCGCGGTAGCCAACGAAGAGTTCGGACCGGTGGATATGTTCTTCGCCAACGCGGGGATCCTGATCGGCGGCGGCGTGGAGGTGCCCGACTCCGACTGGGAACGGATCTGGAAGGTGAACGTGCAGAGCCACGTGTGCGCGGCGCGGGCGGTGCTGCCCTCGATGCTCGAGCGGGGCGAGGGCTACCTCGTGCACACCGCGTCGGCGGCCGGGTTGCTCACCCAGCTCGGCTCAGCGCCTTACAGCGTCACGAAGCACGCGGTGGTCGCGCTGGCGGAATGGTTGTCGATCACTTATTACGACGCGGGGATACGGGTGTCGTGCTTGTGCCCGCAGGGTGTCTGGACCGGCATGACCGGAGCGGCCAGCCGGGACACGCCCGTTCTGGCCGAGTCGACGGCCGGCCGAGACGGGATGCTCGAGCCGGAGACCGTCGCTGACGTCGTGCTTGCAGCTATCCGGGCGGAACAGTTCCTGATCCTGCCCCACCAAGAGGTTGCCACCTACGAGCAGCGCCGAGCTGGAGACCGCGAGCGGTGGCTGCGCGGGATGCGGCGGGTGCAGGCCCAGATCAACTCTCTGAGCGCCGGCGAGGGGTGAAGCGGACCGGCAGCCTCTTTATCCCACCGACGAGCGGGATGCCCATCGCTTGAAGCGGAACCGGATCCCCCGCGAGCTCTATGTCGGGCAGCCTGGCGAAAAGCTTCGGGAAGACGACCGAGATTTCCCGCCTGGCGAGGTGGGCGCCCAAGCAGAAGTGGGGTCCCGGCCCTCCGAATCCAACGTGGGGGTTCGGGCTGCGGAGCACGTCGAACCTCTCTGGGCTGTCGAACACACGCGGATCGCGGTTAGCGGCCCCGTAGAAGAGAACGAGCTTGTCGCCTTCGGAGAGCTCCTGACCGGAGAGGGCGAGATCCTTGGTGACAGTTCTGCGCATGAAAGTAACCGGCGAAGCGGCGCGCACGATCTCCTCTACCGCCGTGGGAGTTACCCGTTCGGGGTCGTCCTGCCATAGCGCCCGCTGGTCGGGGTTCTCGGCCAGGAGCTGCATGCCGAGGCTTATGGCCGTGCGGGTCGTGTCGTTGCCGGCGACCGCGAGGAGGATGAAGAAGGCGCCCAGCTCGTGGGGAGCGAGGATGTCGTCGCCGACCTCGCTGTTCACCAACGCGCTGGTGAGATCGTCGGCGGGATGTGCGCGACGTTCCTCGGCCAGTTGATGCATGAGCGAGGTCAGCTCCATGCCGGCTTCTATGAGGGCGCCGAGAATGTCCTCCCGCCCCCCGAGGATCTCCGGGTCGCCGGCGCCGAGGATGACGTTGGTGGCCCGGAGCACGGTTGCGTACTCGCTGCGGGGAATCCCCATCATGTCGCAGATGACCAGCAACGGGAACGGCTGGGAGATCGTCTCGACCAGGTCGACCTCGCCCTGCTCGCAGATCTCGTCGATCACCTCGTCGCAGATACGGTCCACGGAGTCGAGGACCCTCTGCAACTGTTTCGGGGTAAACGCGCGCGACACGATTCCACGCTGGCGAGCATGGCGCGGGTCGTCCATCACGATGAAAGACCCGAAGAACTCCATAGCGTCCTCGGGCAGGTCGGCGATGCTCGTCGAGCCGCGGCCCGAACAGAAGTCCTGGGGCCGACGGCTGATCTCCATCACCTCGGCGTGGCGGGTGACGGCGAAGAACTGATCGTCAGTGCCGGTGAGGGGGTTCGGCGTGGCCGACTGGACGAATGGGCCCCGCTCGCGAAGTTCGGCGAAGTGGGTCA
>CAZCCS010000015.1:0-15897 GCA_964497005.1 uncultured Acidimicrobiaceae bacterium
AACGGCACCATCGTCGGCGCCCTCGCCGGCCTGGCGCTGCACGGGCTGGCTACCGTCTAAACCGATGCGAACCGCCAACATAAACGGACGGTTGAAGATCGTCGCGGGCGACGCGGCGTGCGACGCGGCCAACATCAGCAACGGCCGCTTCAGCCCCGACCCGGCCGCGGTCTACGAACGCTGGGATGATTTCACCGCGTGGGTAAAGGAAAAAGACCCCGCCTCGCGTGCAGACGAGCCGTTCGACCCGGCTCAGGCGGGACCGCCGAGCCCGCGACCAAGGCAAGTGTTCGCGGTAGCCCTCAACTACGTCGACCACGCCGCCGAGTCCGGACTGAAGCCGCCCGACGACCCGCTTTTTTTCACTAAGTACGTCAGCGCGTTCGCCGGCGCGCACGGGACAGTCGAGCTTCCCCGGGACGGAAACGTGGACTGGGAGTGCGAGCTTGTCGCGGTCATCGGCCGTGAGGCCTACCGCGTCGATCCCGAGATGGCATGGTCGCACGTCGCTGGCGTTACCGTTGGGCAGGACATCTCGGAGCGCAAGCTCCAACGGTCGGGACCGGTGCCGCAGTTCTCTCTCGGTAAGTCGTACCCGGGGTTCGCGCCCCAAGGACCGGTGCTTGTGACCCCCGACGAGCTACCTGACCGCGATGACCTTGCCATCGGCTGCGATGTCAACGGCGCACCGATGCAGAAAGCTCGCACTGCCGACATGATCTTTCCGGTGGCGCAGTTGATCGCGTACTTGTCGAAGGTGGTGACGCTGCATCCCGGTGATGTGATCTTCACCGGCACCCCACCGGGAGTCGGGATGGGCCGCAACCCTCAGGTATTCCTGAAGCCGGGCGATCGGCTTCGCAGCTATATCGAGGGGATCGGCGAGATGGTTCAGGACTTCCGCTGAGCGTTCTGGTCTTGGCCGCCTTGCAGGGAACCGTCCCAGAACGAACGCAGTGAGGTCAGACGGCCCTTGCCGTCGGTCTTGTATACGTTCACCACGTCCATGTCCATGGTGTGCCCGGCGGTAGTGATGTGGAACGTGACCACCGCGGCGGCCTCGTCGCCACAGACGTAGCACCGCTCGATCTCGTACTCGAAGTCCTCCATCCGCGAGATCACGTTGTCACGGAACCGGGCGATCGCTTCCTTCCCGCGGTTGCCGCCCACCCCCCCGTCGAACGGCGACACCCCCACCGGATCCTCGACGACCGCGTCGTCCGTGAATAGCGCAAGCCAGCCGTCACGATCGCCTTCCTTGGTCAATCGCAACGACGTCTCTGCCAGCTCCCTGACCCCCATGACCGTTTGCATCAGCCGACCATATCCGCGAGCGGATCCGCACCGCTAAGCCAGTGCCTTCCGACCCCACGGGCCGCCTCCCACTTGGGGATGCTCACAAGGTCGTCCTGGCCGAGATCTTCCGGTGACGGACCGATCCGCCGCGCCAGCGGGGCCAGAGCGTCGACGTCGAAACCGTAGACCTCGGCCGCGGCAAGCCCGAGCATTTGACGGGTCTCCTCGATCGGGATGTCGTGGAACGAGCGTCGCAGCCAGTCGCGGGTGTGAGGCCAGGTGCCTTCGGGATGGGGGAAGTCGTTGCCCCAGAGCATGTTCGAGACGCCGATCTCGTAGCGGCGGGCGAGTTCCCTGCGCTCGGTGGTGGTGGCGCCGATGAAGCAGTTGCGGTCGAAGTAAGCGCTGGGAAGCATGGTGAGGTCGCCCTCCAGCTTGTGGCTCATCTTCTTCGCCGAGTGCTCGCGCAGGTATCGCGTGTCCATGAGCCACAGCAGGTCGTTTGCCCAGAATGCCCCGCACTCGGTGACGCCCCACCGCAATCTCGGAAACCGCTCGAAGACACCCGACCACAACGCGAACCACAACGGCCGCACACCCCACCAGCGCACTTCGGTGACGTAGATGCCGAGATGCTCTCCGTAGTCCTCCCGCGGCGCCGGCCCCGAGTGGGTGTGCACGGGCATCTGCAGGTCCTGGCACGCGGCCCAGATCGGGTCGTACCGACGGTCGTGGTACGGCGGGTACTTCCCCCAAGTCGCCGGGATCAGCACCCCTCCGCGCAGTCCCGACTCGGCTGCCCGGGTGATCTCGCCCACGGCCGCGTCGATGTCCTGCAGGATCGGGATCACCGCCACTCCCGCGCGCCGCTCCGGGCTGTGCGAGCAGAACTCCGAAAGCCAACGGTTGTGCGCACGCGCGCCAGCAAGCGCGCGCCCGGGGTCGAGGTCGCCGCTTTGTCCGAGGCCCGCGCCGAACGGCGCGCCGGCAACACCGGTCACCGCATCGGCGTCAGGGAAGATCACCTCGCCGGCCACGCCGTCACCATCGAGTTCCTTGTCGCGGCGGGCGACGTCCCATCCGCCGGCGATCCCTTCACCGTTCTCCTCGAACCACTTCTCGGCGAACTCGGGATCCATGAAGTCGCCGAGGCGCGACTGCTCCTCCTTCTCGCGGAGATACGCCTCGAACTCCTCACGGAACTCCGGGTCGAGGTACTCGCGGTACCGCTCGGTCGGTAGCTCCGCGTGGCAGTCGGCGGAGATGATCAGATAGCGATCCAACGCAGGAGTCCTTTCAGCGTTTCACCAGGCCCGGATCGGGTCGGGTTCGAAAGCGGTGCTGCTCGCCCCCACTGGAACTGCATCAAGGGGCGTGGCCACGTCGGCGACGGTTGGGCCGATGCGCGCGGCGAGCGGTGCGAGGGCCTCGAGGTCGAAACCGTAGACCTTGGCGGCGTTCCCCCCCACCATCGCGGTCACGTCGGCGGGGTCGACGTCGTGGAACGTGTGTCGCAAAGCCTCCAACGTGAACGGCGAGGTTCCCTCGTAATGCGGATAGTCGCTTCCCCACATGATCCGGTCCACACCGATCCGATCGCGCAGCGCGCACTCGACCGGGCGCATGAAGCTCGCGCCGACGTAGCACTGCCGGCGCCAGTAGTCGCTCGGCTTGAGCGGCAGCGAACCGGCGGTCGGGCCGGCGAACCGGTTGATCGCAGAACCCGGCCTGGCGTAGCGGGCCGCGGTCACGTCGAGCGAGTCGAGAGTCGCGGGCACCCAGCCGGAGCCCTGCTCGGTCAGGACCAGCACGAGGTCGGGATGGCGCTCGAGGACCCCGCTGAAGATCAGGTGCCAGAGAACCCGGTGCGCCCACCAGTGGGTCTCGTACACCCAGACGGCGAAGTCGCTCCCGAACTCACCGGTCGGCGCCGGGCCGGCGTTGCCGCCGTGGTGGTTCACCACTACACCCGCGTCCGCGCACGCCGCCCACAGAGGCTCCCAGTGCTCCGCGTACAGCGGTGGAAGGCCGGTTCCCGGTGCGACGCCAGGTAGCAGAACTCCGCCGCGCAGACCTGCTTTTGCTATCTCCTGCACTCCGGCAACCGCCTCGTCGAGGTCGCCGAGCAGGATCTGCCCGACGCCGGCGCGACGGTCGGCAGCGAGCGCGCAGAAGTCGGCCAGCCAACGGTTGTGTGCGCGAAGACCGGCCCAGCGCAGTTCCAGCTCGCGCGCGTCTGCCGGCGGCGGTGCCGAGAGGCTCGCCCTCGGGAAGAACGGCGGGACGGTGTTCGGGAAGATGATCTCACCGCAGACGCCCTCGCGATCAAGGTCGGCGTTGCGCCGGTCTGTATTCCAGTTGCGCTCCGCGTCGGGCTCTACGAGATCGGCGAACGGGTTCACAAACGATTCGGCCCACGCGTCGAACTCGTCGCGGTACGCGGCGTCGAGGTAGGGCCGGTAGCCCATGATGTCCGCGCCGGCGTGACAGTCCGCCGAGATGATCGTGTAGCGGGCTTCGGGTTTCATCAGATCAGCGGCGCGGTGCGGCAAGAAGCGCGACGTCGTCGTAGCGCTGGTGCACATAAGGAAGCAGCCACTCCTGCGGGACCGCTTGAGCGATCTTCGCGGTCTGGATGGTTCGCCGGCGGCACCAGGTGATCGACCTCAGCTCCTTGACCGTCAGATCGGCGACCGGGTCGAGCGGCGAATCGCCGAACTCAACGTTTCCTTCAATCGATTCGAAGACCTCATAGTGGCGGTGATAGCTCCCGTACACCAGATGCGGATCGGTGATGCCGTCACCGTCCGGCGCTCGCAGGAACTTGAAGTAAAACTCGATGTTCTCTTGATCCGGAGGCACTTCAAGTCCGCCGGCGATCGTGCCGTTGACGTCGATCAGCTGATAGCCCAGCCTGCTGACCCGCGCGTGCACATTGTCACCGTCGCGGTCAACCGCGATGTCGCCGAGTTTTTTCGGCTCCCCGAAGGTCTCCCGGCCGCCGATCACGGACTGCTCGGTGGACTGGGGCATGAACAGCGGATAGTCGCCTTCCACGTCCCCGTGCCGGGCGGCGACAGAGAAGACCGCTGAGCCGAACGGCGGCCTGCCCTCGATCGCCACCCGCTGGAGCGATATGCGAACGATCGGCTCAGCCGCGGGTTCGAGCGGCTTGGGCAGCACCTCTTCGACGACGGACGGCTCGGTCAGGTAGGTGACCGTGACGGCCTCGGTGGCGATCGGCGCCTTGGTGGCGTCGATCTCATGGTCCACCCTCTTCTCCGGCGGGCGCGGTCCGTAGCGCACTGTCATTTGCCAGCCTCCTTTGTGAGCGTGTCGATGAGGTAGTCGGGTTCGGAGCGGGCGACGATTGAAGCCGCCTTCTTGGTGATCACCTCGTCGCCGGCAGAGGGCGGCCCCATCATCCAGAACTTTCCTTGGGTGATGCCGTCGACCACTTGGGCGGCGACGTTTTCCAGCGGGGTGAACTCCACCTTCACGCCGGCGGCTTCGAAGCGGTCGAGCACCGCATCGAGCGTCTGCTGCGGGCTCTTGCGTTCTTGGGTCGGTGCGTACTGCTCGGGTCGGTTCCGCCACGACTCCCAGATCCCGGTGTTCAAGAAACCCGAAGGGAACAGGGCGTGCGCCTGGACCTTCGAGCCGGCGAGCTGAAGGTGGGTGTACAGGCTCTCGGTCAGGCAAAGCACCGCAGCTTTGGTCATCGGGTACACCGCCATCGCCGGCCCGCCGAGGGCGCCGCGCGCGATCGGGGCGAGGCTCCCGTTGCCTGAGCACGTGTTGACGACGTGGCCCTCGTCCTGGTCGAGGAGGATCGGCACGAACGCCTTGATCCCGTTGATGACGCCGATCACGTTGACGTCGACGCCCCACCTCCAGTCGGCGAGGTCGTGCTCCCACATGTATCCCTCGGACACGCCACCGGTGCCGGCGTTGTTGCACACCACGTGCACCGCGCCGTAGGTGGAGAGGGTCTGCTTGGCCAGCTGCTCGACGGACTGGTAATCGGTCACGTCGGTGAGCACGCCTGCGGCGTCGAAGCCTTCGCCTCTGAGCTCGTCGACGGCTTCGTCGAGCGCCGGTTGGAGCACATCGGCCAGGACGACCTTCATGCCCTCCTGCCCGAAGCGCCGGCCGATGGCCCTGCCGATCCCGCCGGCGCCGCCCGTTACGACCCCCACCTTGCCTTCAAGCCCTCCCATGCGCGACATCATCGCATGGTCGTATATCCCGCCACAACGGTCGCAATATGCGACCAGGGCGCCGGTCGTGCGACTACTGTCGGGGACGATGGCGCCGAGACCCTCCCCCCAGACCGATCGAGTGGTCGACCTGCTCGAGGTGCTCGCCGCCGAGCCGGCAAGGGGGCTGTCGCTAGCTGAGATCTCCCGCCGGCTCGGTGTCCACAAGGCGAGCTGCCACTCAATGCTCGCCTCGCTGCTGCGCAGCGGCTGGCTGCTGCGAGACCCGACCAGCAAGACCTACACGCTGGGGCCGGCGCTGCTGAGACTCGGCTCGGCGGCGGCTTCCCGGTACCCCGCCCTCGACGTTGCTCGGCCGGCGATGTCAGAGCTGGCGGCGAGGACCGGAGGGCACGTGATCGTTTTCCTGGTCGAACCTGACCACGTGACCGTTGCCCACCAGGTCCGCAACGTGAGGGTGGCTTCGACCCCGATGACCATTGGTATGGAGCTGCCGACAAGGCCGCCTTATGGGGCGGCGCTGGTGGCGTTTTCGGCGCCGGCCGAGAGGGAGCGGTGGCTGGCCGAGCTGCCGACGGATTCCCGCCGGCGCTACTCGAAGGCCTTGGATGCGACCCGCCGGCGCGGCTTCGCGGTCGGCCTGCACGTCCTTCCCGATATCCGCCTGCAGGAGCTGGCCACCCTGATCCGGGCGGCGGAGACCAGCGGCCGAGGCGGCCGGCTGGGCGACCTGGCCGACGCCCTCACCCAGGAGCTGGTGCACAGCGAGGAGTGGTTCCTGTCGTCGATCGTTGCGAAGCGTGACTACGACGTGAGCCATCTGGACGCGCCCGTGTTCGACTCGACCGGTCGGGTCGTTTTGATGCTGAGCCTGGTTACTGTCCCTTCCAGGCAGGACGGCGCCGGCGTCGCCGCCCTGGGCGACGCGCTCGTAGACGTCACTCAGAGGTTGAGCGGCGCCCTCGGCGGGGCCGGCGCCAGCGGGAGCGCGTTGCCGGCCTAGCGCCGGCGAGTTCCCTCGGTCCTCACGCCGGGCGCACGGGACCCTACTGGGTAGCCTTTGTCAACCAGGGTTCCATAAGTCTGCCCAACGCCGTGCCGTCCCCGCCGGATCGGCGCCCGATCGCAGCCGGCCCCCGACCCCCGATCGCCGCCGGCCCCCCGCCCCGCCGGCCCGATCGCCGCCGGCCCTAAGCCCCGCCGGCGAGCTTGGCCAGCTCCCGCTCGAGGTCGTCGAGCCCGAGCGGACCGAGCGCCAGCGCCTCGCTGTGCCAGCGCTTCAGGTCGAACGACGCCCCCGCCCGATTCCGGGCCAGTTGCCTCCCCGCGAGCCAGCTGCGCTCGCCGAGCTTGTAGCAGGTGGCCTGCGCCGGCAGCGACAGGTAGCGGTCTATCTCGCTTTCGCACATCGCCCGGCTCTGCCCCGACGCGTGCCCGATGTACTCGAACGCCCGCTCGTACGTCCAAGGCTCGCCGGCGCCGGGGGAGCAATCGGGGATCTTCCGCCCGGTGTGCAACCCGATGTCAACGACCACCCTCGCCGCCCGGAACGCCTGCATAGACAGGAAACCCAGCCTGTATTCGGGCCGCTCGAACCCGCCTATCTCGTCCATCAGCCTCTCGGCGTAGAGAGCCCAACCTTCGCCGTGCGCAGAGTTGAACCCGATCTGGTGAGCAGCGGTGAGATGGAAGAAACGCACTGCGCCCACCTGAAGGTGATGGCCGGGCACGGCCTCATGGAAGACGATCGCGGGGAGATCCCACGTCGGGAACCAGGATCTGCCGATCGTCGGGAACCAGATCCGGCCGGGACGTGCGAACGCGTCGCCGGGCGGCGTGTAATACGGCGCGGCGGCGCTGCCCGCCGGCGGGATCGACACCTCGCAACGGCGGAGCGGTTCGGGAATGTCGAAGTGACGCCCGTCGAGCTGGGCGATGGTCCGGTCGGTCAGATCCTGCAGCCACGCTTTCCAGGCCTCGACGCCGTCGATTCCACGGGAGTGGTCGGTCCCCAGCAGCTCGAGGACTTCGTCATAGCCGGCGCCGGGGAGGATCTTGTCCGCCTCGCGCGCCTTCTCGTCTTCCAGACGGCCGAGCTCCTGCCATCCCCACTCGTAGGCATCATCGGTGTCGAGCACGGTCCCGAGGAGTTGGCGCGCCCACAGCCGGTACCGCTCGTCGCCGACGCCGTCGCGCTCGGAAGCCCTCGGCGCGTACACATCCCGGAGCCAAGAACCCAGCTCCCCGTAGGTGCGGTCCGCCGCGCCCGCCAGCTCGAACAGCCTTGCCGCAAGTGGCCCGTTCCCGTAGCCGCTGACGAACTTCGAGAACCACCCCCCGCCGCCGCCGCTACCGTCCCCGCCGGCGCCGCCGCCGCTCCACGTCCCGCACTGGTCCGCCACGGTCGCCGCTAGCCGCACGCTGGAAACCCGCCCGTTGGAAAGCCCGCTCCGCAACGTCTCCCTGTAGCCGCCGATGGCCGCGGGAACCCCGGCCAGCAGGTCGGCCACAACTTCCCAATCCTCTTCGTCGCTGTGGGGTACCAGATCGAACACCTGGCGGACCATCGACTGAGCGCCGGCGATCGCGCTGATCAGACGCTCCGACTCACCGGCCTCGTGGAGCGCTAGTTCGCCGTTGAGCACCTCGCTGAGAAAGATCCGCCCGAGACGCCCGACGTCGTCGACCTCGTCGGCGCCGGCGAGCTCTGCGACCGTCCTTTTGGCGAGCTCTACGCGCGCCTGCTCCCCTTCGGGGGAGAAGTCGGTAAGCCCGCGGGGTCCCTCGATGCCCACCATCACAGCCCAGATCGGGTGCAGTCGCGCGTGCTCCTCGACGTAGCGCTGCGAGACTTCCGCCACGGTTGTCATGGGAATCCCGATGGTAACGGGTCGTTCACCGAATCACCCCCAAGTGCACCACGTACCACTCCCCGCGCCAGGAGATCAGCGAATGGATCTCGAAGGTCCGACGCTGCCCGCCGGCGAGATAGGTGACCGTGGTCCCGTAGACCCGCCAGTAGCTTCCCTTGTTGTACTCGACGCCGGGAACGATCCACTGCGCCGCCGCAGGAACGTTCACCGATACGAAGCTCGCGCCGGCGCCGGCAGATGCGACCGCGGAGTGCAGCGACTCGATGTCCTGGTCGAAGTTCGGGATGAGCCTGGTCTGGTAGTCGTGGACCGGATCGGAGATCCCCTTGACCTGTATGTACGCCGAGAGGGGGAAGAAGGCCGACGCCCCCTCCTGGGGGTTCCCGTCGACGATGGCGTTCCAGAGCGCCACCATCCGAGCCTGGAAGGCGGGGTCGCTGGAGTTCGGAAGAGTGCTCGTCTGGGGCAGGGTGCCCGGGTCCACAGTGGTCGTGGTGGGGGGCAACGTTGTAACCGGTGGAGGGCCCGGCGCGCTGCCGGTGGTGACGCGGGAAGATGACACGCCCGCTCCGGTCGCCTTCCCGCCTGCGCGCTGAGGCGATCCGGGGCTCGACGAGCACCCGGCGAGGCCAACCGAAGCAACAGCCAGCGCCACCCCCGCGCCCATCGGCAACCTCAGCCGCCTGTCAAGCCTTCGGTTCTCACGCGTCCGGCCCTCCCGGCCAGCCCCTCGCGGCAAGAACCAGCGGATTCCAGACCTGTCCCAACGGCGGGGTGTAGGAGAGATCGAGGTCCTCCATCTGGTCGACGGTCATGCCGTTGAAGATCGCTGCCGCAGCGACGTCGACCCTACTGGCTATCTCGCTTCTCACATGTCCGAAGAACTGCGCGCCGAGCACCCTCCTGGAGCGGTGGTCGGCGGTGAGTATCACCGTCAGGCGGCGCGACCCGGGGTAGTAGGAACTGCGGTCGCCGGTGTCCACACGGACCGACGACGCCTCGAACCCCGCCGCGATCGCCTGATCTTTGATCAGCCCGGTTCGGCCGACAGCGTGATCGAAGACCTTCACGACCTGAGTTCCGAGCGTCCCCCCGAAGCTCCGGGTGCCGCCGGCTGCGTTCTCGCCGGCGACCCTTCCCTGCTTGTGGGCGGTGGTCCCGTAAGGCAGGTAGACCTCGCCGAGCAGCCGGTGCCGGGTGACCGCGCAGTCCCCTGCCGCGAACACATGCGGCACCGACGTCCTCATCTCCTTGTCCACCGCCACAGCACCGGACGCGCCGAGCGCCGCCCCCAGCGATCGGGCCAGAGCAGAGTTGGGAACGCTGCCCGTCGCGAGGAGGATGATGTCGGCCCGGCGGGCAAGGACGTTCTCGCCTCTCATCGCTTGAATCCGGAACCTGCCTTCCTCCCGGCCGGTCGCGGCGACCGTGCGCGCCATCGTGCCCGTGAGCACCTCGATGCCCCGCTCCTCGATCTGGGCGCGGACCAGCGAGCCGATCGCCCGGTCGACGACGGGGAGCACCTCGGGGCGGCTCTCCATGAGTGTCACCGACAGGCCTCGCAGCGCGAGGGCCTCCGCCAGCTCGACGCCGGCATAACCCGCTCCCACGATCACTGCGGTTTCGGGTTGGAACTTCGACAATGTCTTGGCGACCGCGAGGGTGTCTCCCACCGACCGGACCACGTGGACACCATCTTCGGGCCCAACGCGGTCGTCGCCGGCGAGGCCGTCGATGCTGGGTACGTCGGGGACCGCCCCGGTGGCCAAGATGAGCTCGTCGTAGGGCAGCGAAGACTCCTTGGCTTTGGAGTCGACTATGGAGACCCTGCGGGCGTGAACGTCCACCGATTGAACCGTCGACTCGAGGAGCACGTCCACGCCTGACGACGAGATCGACGACGCCAGTTGATCGTCGAGGCTCTCAGCGTCGGGCACCTCCCCCGACAGGAAGAACGGGATGCCGCTCGTGGAGAAGCCTGACACCGGCGCGGCGGAGATGACGGTCACGTCGGCGCCGGGCGCGATCTCCCGGGCGCGGAGTGCCGCGCTCAAGCCCGCGTCGCTGCCGCCCACGGCAACAAGGTGCAAAAAGGAACTTCCCCCCGTTTTTCCCTTCGAAGGCCTGTGGCGACCCCCGAACCACGGCCAACTGTAGCCCCCGACACACAGGAGAGGTTGGGCGATCGCCGGGATAACGTCTCGCTCCGTGCCAGTCAGGATCGAGGACCTTCAGACGCCGGCGCTGCTCGTCGACGCCGCCGACTTCCGCGCAAACGTCGCCACCATGTCGGCTGCACTCCCAGCCGAAAGGCTCAGGCCCCACGTCAAGGCCCACAAGTGCACCGAGCTCGCACGCCGGCAGGCCGAGGCCGGTCACGCCAACTTCTGCTGCGCCACCGTCAAGGAGATGGAGGGCATGGCAGCGGCCGGTCTCGGCCAGGACCTGCTCCTTGCCAACGAGGTGGTCGACGCCGGCCGCCTGACGGCCCTGACCAAGACCGCGAGGATCACCGTCGCGGTCGACTCCGCGGAAACGCTCGCAGCGGCGAAGGCGGCAGGCATCCCCGAGGTGATCATCGACGTAAACGTCGGCCTGCCCCGGTGCGGGTGCGATCCCGCGGACGCAGGCGGGTTGGCGGACTCGGCGCGCAAGGCCGGCCTCGAAGTGCGTGGTGTTATGGGCTACGAAGGCCATGCCGTCGGGCTGGCCGACCGTGTCGAGCGGACCCGACAGGTGGAAGAGTCGATGGCGATCCTAGCGAAGGCCCATCAGGAGGTCGGCGGCGAGATCGTGTCGGCCGGCGGGACCGGAAGCTACGACATCAACACCGTCGCCACGGAGATACAGGCGGGCTCCTACGCGCTCATGGACACGGCGTACGCAACGCTCGGCCTTCCCTTCGCGAACGCCCTCACCGTGATCGCCACGGTCATCTCGGTGAACAAGGCGGGCTGGGCGGTGGCCGACTGCGGGCTGAAGGCCCTAGGGATGGACCACGGCAACCCGTCCATGCTCGACGGTGGGCTGGTGTGGTTCTGCTCCGACGAGCACGTGACCTTCTCCCCGCCGGAGGGGCAGCCCCTGCCCACGGTCGGCGACAAGGTGCGAGTGGTACCGGCCCACGTGGACCCGACGGTGGCGTACCACGAGCGGCTCAATGTTTTCGACCCTTCGAGCCACGAGGTGCTCGAGGCGTGGCCGGTCGACCTTCGCGGCTGGTAACCAACGTCAGGGGCCGGCGTCGTCAGCGGCGCGCAGGAGATCCCTGATCAACGCGAGCGCGTCGTACTTCCGCTCGAAGGGACCCCAGTACATCGAGGTCTGCGCCCCTCGCCGGTAGCCGACCGAGTCAACGAGAACCCGCCGGTGGCGGCTGCCCACGATCCCCGTGATCGACTCAGCGGCCTCCGACTTCGACAACACCCGCCCGGTAATGGCCATCTGCGCCAACCTGGCAGCTTCAAGCACCAGGGGTCCGAGATCCCTGCGCCAAAGCAGCAGCCCGTGGCGCGCCGCGGCCAGGGCCCTCAGGCTTTCGACCGCCCATTGGCGCAACACCTTCTCGTCGGCCCACGCGACCGGCCAGTCCGGTCCGAGTAGCGGCATTGGTTCGGTCCGCAGGATCGTCCAGGTCATCGGGGTGGCGAGAGGCGCCGGCTCGGCCAGCGCGTCGGGACCGCCCGAGATCTCCTCCCAGTCGGTGTGCCAAATCTCTGCTGGTCGGCCCACCCGTCGAAGGGATCTCTCGGGTCGGCGAAGCCAGCGGCGCTGCGACTGATCGAGCCGGGGATCACCCACCACGACCAGGTCGACGTTGCTCTGTTTGTGGCTGAAATCGCCCAGGGCCAGCGACCCGACCGCGTACACCGCTGAAACCTGCTCCCCCGCAACCTGGCGGAGCGCGTCGACGTACCCGTCGACAGGGCTCGCCACCGCCTGCGGCATCATGGCTCCAGTATGGGTCGGTTCGTGGTGGTGGGAGCGGGGATCGTCGGGCTCGCCACTGCGAACGAGATCGCCCGTCGCCGCCCAGGCTCGACGGTTACCGTTCTCGAAAAAGAAAACGCGGTCGCGCGACACCAAACCTCTCACAACTCGGGCGTGGTGCATGCGGGGGTCTACTACGCGCCTGGCTCCCTAAAAGCTCAACTGTGCACCCGGGGCCGCGCGCTGTTGAGGGATTACTGCGAGTCCAACGGCATCCGCTACGTCGAATGCGGAAAGGTCGTGGTCGCTCGGAACGAAGGCGAGGTGCCGCTGCTCCGCGAGATCGAGCGCCGGGCCACCGCGAACTGCGTCCCCGCCGTTCGCTGGCTTGATCGCGCTGAGCTAAATGAAGTGGAACCGCACGCCGCAGGTGTCGCGGCGCTTCATTCGCCGCGGACGGCGATCGTCGATTTTGCCGAAGTCGCCGCCAAGCTTGCCGCCGGCCTGGACGTGCGGCTGGGCTTCGAGGTGATAGGAATTCACCGCAGAGGCCAGGAGCTCGTCTTCTCGGGTCCCGCCGGCGAGGTGATCGCGGACCGGGCCGTGATCTGCGCCGGCCTGCAATCCGACCGGGTCTCACGGCTCGCCGGCGACGATCAAGGGCCGGCGATCGTCGCCTTCCGCGGCGAGTACTGGCGCCTCGCGCCTGCCCGGGAGGGGCTGGTGAGAGGGCTCATCTACCCGGTGCCCGACCCGGCGTACCCGTTCCTCGGGGTGCACTTCACCAGTCGGGTGGGTGGCGGGGTGGATGTGGGGCCGAACGCGGTGTTGGCTTTGTCGCGGGAGGCCTACCGGCGGCGGGACGTCTCGTTGAAGGACCTGTCCGACGCGCTGCGCTACCGAGGGTTCGCGGCGATGGCGAGGAGGAACTGGAGGGCCGGAGTGAGGGAGATGCGGGGGTCTTTTTCCAAGCGGGCCTTCGCAGACGAGGCGCGCCGGCTGGTGCCCGCGCTGGACGACGACGACCTGGTTCCTGCGCCGGCGGGCGTCCGTGCCCAGGCGGTGGACCCGGACGGGTCGCTCGTCGACGACTTCCGCGTCCACCGGGTCGGCGAGCACGGACGGATCGTCGCGGTGCGCAACGCCCCGTCGCCGGCGGCCACTTCGTCGCTCGCCATCGCCGAGCTGATCGCCGACCAGATAGAACACGCGTTCGACTAAACTCGTCGCGGTGGCGACGGCGCCGATCCAGGGAAACCTCTTCGCCGGAGGGCCGGCCGAGGTTCACGCCGGCGTGCCGTTCGAGCGGATCGATCTCGGCAACGGCGCGTGGGTCGACATGGCGCGTGGTTGGCTCGGAGGCGCCGACGAGTTGGTATCGCTTCTCGCCGATACGGTCGAGTGGCAGCACCACCGGAGGTGGATGTACGACCGGATGGTCGACGAGCCGCGCGTCAGCCGCTGGTATAGAGCGGGCGAGACGCTGCCCGATCCGGCGCTCGACTCGTTCCGTAGCGCCGTGGCGAAGCGCTACAGGGTCCGCTTCGGCGCGGTGGGACTGAACTACTACCGAGACGGCCGGGACAGCGTCGCGTTCCACGCCGACCGGGAGCTGCGCCACCTCGACAACACCCTGGTCGCCATCGTGACCATCGGCTCGACCCGCCCCTTCCTTCTGCGCCCGTCGAGCGGCGGGCGATCAATCGATCTGCGGCCCGGCTCCGGCGACCTGCTGGTCATGGGCGGAACCTGCCAGCTGGAGTGGGAGCACGCGGTCCCCAAGGTGGCCGCCGGCGCCGGCCCCAGGATCAGCGCCTCGATCCGCTGGGCGAAAAAGGGCGGCTACGAGAAGGAATGGGCCCCACCCGACCGCGAGGTCAACCCGCCGGGATAATCACTTCGCCAAGGATTGGGCTTGCTGGACGAAGATCTCGGCCTGGTTGACGTCTTTCTGGTAGGTCGCCAGGTCCCCGGCCTTCAAGGCGGTGTTCGCCGCGTCCAGGGACTGCTTCGCCTGTATGAGAAGAGAGGCAACGGTTGAACCGGCCGGCGGGGCAGGAATGCCGCCTGCGGGTGCGGTGGTCGGTGTCGTCGTCGTGCTGGTCGAATTGTTCGTTGCGCTACCCGGCGTGGTGACGTTGGAGGGGATCGTCGATTGCGCGGTCGCGGCCAAGGTGCCGCAATAAGAGGAAAACGGCTTGGTGCCGTCCAGGTTCTGCACCTGGCACAACGCGTTGTCGAGGGATGCGTTCAGGCTGTGATAGGCCTGCCCGCCGTACACGACGATCACGTCTTTCAGCGTCGGGATCGGATTGGCTGACGACTCGACGTAGACCGGCTGGACGTAAAGGAGGGAGCTGTCGATCGGAACCACCGCCACCTCGCCGAGCTCGACGGTCGACCCGTTCTGGTTGAGGTACGAAAGTTCGGTCGAGATGGATACGTTGGATCTGATCGCGTTGGCGATCAGCGCCGGCCCGTCGACAGTCTGCCCGGCCGGCGTCTCGAACAGACGCAGGGCGCCGTAGTCCTTCGGGTCCGACGACGCGGTTATGAACGCAGTCAGGTTCTGGCGCTCGGCCGAGGTCGACACGGGCACGAACGGGGTCAGCAGCATGAAGCTCTGCTGGGTCGACGTCGGGAGGTGGGCGAGGATGTACTGCGGCTGAAGCCTGAGGACGGGGGCCGGCTGCAGCTGGCCGTTGGCGCCGAGCACCGTCTGGCCGATCTGGCTCGACTGGGAGAGCTGCCCGCTCCCAGGATCGGGGGACACCGCCCACGCCTGGGCCTGGGTGTAGAAGTCCGACGCGCCGGTCAGGTGGTAGCGGCCGAACATGTTGGTCTGGACCCGGAAGATGTCCTCGGGGTAACGGAAGTGGTCGACGATCCCGGGGATGACCGAATCGGCTTTTGAAAACGGGGTGAACAGGTCGGGGAACGCACGCTCGTACACCTTGATGATCGGGTCGTTGGTGTTAGTAACGAAGAAGTGCATCGACCCGTCGTACGCGCTCACCACGACCTTCACCGAGTTCCGCACGTAGTTGAAGGTGGACGACAGGCCGCTCGCAGATGGCACCCGGTCGATGTTGGCGTTCTGGGAGTAGGGATAGTTGTCGGTGGTGGTGTAGGCGTCGACCACCCAGTACAGCTTCTGGTCGAGCACCACCGCGTACGGATCCGCGTCGTACCTCAGGAACGGCGCCGCCTTTCGGACCCTGTCGGTGATGTTGCGGATGAACATGACCTTCGAGGTCGGAGTGATCTGCCCGGAGAGGATGAAGTTGGCGTCCCGGAAACGCAGCGCGAATGCTGCTCTTCTCACGATGCTGCCGGCGCTGACCCCGCCGTGACCCGAGTATCGGGTCGTGACCTGCACGCCGCTCGAGTTCTCGTAGTCGAGCTCCGCGGTCTTCGAGGCGGCAATCACGTAGCCGCCGGAGTCGGCTCCCCCGCCGTAGTAGATCTGCGAGCCCGTGGAACCCAGTTGAGGAAGGCCGCTCGGCGGGAGGTTGGACAGGCTGAAGTTCGGGGTTCCGTCGGAGTTCACACCCGCCTGGCTTATCGGTGCCAGGACC
>CAZCCS010000015.1:15907-18185 GCA_964497005.1 uncultured Acidimicrobiaceae bacterium
ACCGCGCCGTAACCATGGGTGTACTCGAGATGCTGGTTGACGAAACCCGACAGCTGCGACTTGTTCAGCTCGCGCACCGATGCGATGGTCGCGGTCAGCTGGCTGGACTGACCCTGCGCGGCGGGGTCCGGCAGCACGTAGCGATCCAGGTCGAGACCGTTGAACTCGTAGTAAGAGCGCAGCGCCTGGTACTTGTCGAAGGTGTTCTTCAACTGCACGGCGGGATCCAGCAGGCGCACGTTCGCGAGGGTCTGCTGGTTGGCGAGCTGCGCCGCGTCGTTGCCCTGGATCTGCGACGGGGTGACGGTCGGGCTGTACTTGTAGTTGCTGTCTATCGCGACCTTGTCGATGCCGTAAGCAGCGCGCGTCGCGTTGATGTTTCGGGTGATGTACGCCGACTCCTTGGTCAGCTCCGAAGGGCTCACGCGCGCCGCCTGGTAGATCGCCGGGTACGCCTGGCCCACGATCACATACACCAACGCCCACAACCCGACCGCCACGATCGGAAGGGTCCAGCCTTTCTGCCTGATGTTGTAAAGGAACAGGGCGGCGGCAATGACAGCGATAGCGATGAGAAGCGTCCGGGCCGGAAGGGTCGCGTGAACGTCGGTCGCCGTGGCGCCGTTCACCACGTGGTTCCGGTCAAGCACCAGCTCGAGCCGCTGGAAGTAGTAGTCCACCCCTTTCACGATGGCGAGGACTCCGAGCAGAACCGACAGGTGGGTCTTCACCGCCGGGGTCACCCGACGCTCGCCTTGAAGGTGGATCCCGCCGTTCAGGTAGTGCGCCAGCGCGGTGACCACCAGCACGATGATCAGAGCCTCGAACGTCCACCCGAGCAGGAACTTGATGAACGGAAGCTCGAAAACGTAAAACCCGATGTCCTTATGGAACTGCGGATCCTTAACCCCGAAGCTGAGGTGGTATCGGAGAAGGTCCCAGTTGTTCCACTCCCGGTTGGCCCCGATACCGGCGAGCAGGGCGAAGATCGCCGCCGTTCCAAGCCGGACCCATCGTCCGTGCGGGTAGACCAGGTCGCGGTATCGAACCACCAACTCGTCGGCTCCCCCCGACGTCACGTCGAGAGGCGCGTACCTGTCGGCAATGACCAGATTGCCCCACAGGACCAGGAAGAAGATGGCGATGAATACGACCGCGAGTAGCACCTTGGTCAGCAACACGCCGCGGAACACCGACGTGAACCCCACCGACTGGAACCACAGGTAGTCGGTCCAGAAGTTGGCAAGACCGCTGAGCGAAGCGATCAGGATTATGAGCACCACGATCGCGGCGGCGACGATTATCCGGGCACGTCTGGTCGTGCGCGGCAGCCGGCGGGGCATGTCGGCGGGGGTTCGCATGCGGATCGGGAGCCTACAAGGAGGAAAAAGACCTCGGTCCGCGGCCCCTCAGCCGGCTACGGGCACGAGCAGGCAGCGGCAGCCCGAATGGGCCGGCGGGTACGGCTGACCTGTAGGGAAAGACTCGCCCTTGGGGAGGTCGCCGGCGAGGGCGTCGTCGTCGCAGTCAGGGCAGGGTCCGTCGGCGTCCTCGACGATCCAGCGGAAGGAGATCCCGTCGGGTGTGGCGCTCCAGGTCCCTCGCGAGAACGCCGCCGCCAGCACGTCCCCTGACACCCGCTCGATGCGCTGGCTCTTCCACTCCCGGTAGGCGGCGCCGAGCGACTCGACCACGACGGACTGCTCTTCGCCCGCTCCCGAAGCGATCACCTTCTCCAGGCGCCGGCGGAGCGGGCCCACGATCGCGGACGCAGCGTCGGACGCGAGGTCCGAAACATCCACTGGAACTTCGTAGGCATCCTTCCCGCCCGGCCCCGAGCGGAGCACTTCGCCGGCGAATAACGCCCCGGCGGAAGAAGCCCGCTCCAGCAGCGGGGTCGAAGCCTTGATGTAGCGGGCGGAGTGCGCCTCGAGGTCAGGGAGCAACGCCTGGGGCGTGAGCTCACCGCGAAGACCGCGGAGGCGATCGAGGAGGTCGTTTTGCTCGTCCTGCAGGGCTCGCTTCAGCTTGCGGGTCAGTCCGGTCTCGAGGTCGTTCAGCTGCGCCTCCCGGCGCTGCAGCAAACCCTCTGTGTCTTCTGACCCGCCTGGGGCCCCAACCCCCGGCTCCTCCAGAAGGTGGGGCCCCTGCCCCACCTCTGGCTCCGTTTCTTCTGACCCGCCTGGGGCCCCAACCCCAGGCTCCTCCAGAAGGTGGGGCCCCTGCCCCACCTCTGGCCGTGAGTGCGCGTCAGGCTCTTCTTCCGCCTCCACTCGTG
>CAZCCS010000016.1:0-777 GCA_964497005.1 uncultured Acidimicrobiaceae bacterium
CCGCGATCCCGCCGTTGGTGATCCAGGTCTTGGTGCCGTTCAAGACCCATTCGTCGGTCTTCTCGTCGTAGACGGCGCGCGTCCGCATGGAGCTCACGTCCGAGCCGGCGTCCGGTTCCGATACGGCGAAGGCGGCGAGGGCGATCTTGTCCGGCGTGCCGAAACACTGGGGTACCCACTCGCCTACCTGCTCGGGGGTGCCGTTGGCGAAGATGCCGGCCACGCCGAGGGTGGTCCCGAAGATCGCCAGGCCGATGCCGGCGTCACCCCAGGCCATCTCCTCCATGACCAGCGGGACAGAGATACCGGTCGGGTCGCCGAAGATGTTGGCGACGAAGTCGAGCGAGTACAGACCGATTTTGGCTGCCTCCTCGATGATGGGCCATGGCGTTTCCTCACGCTCGTCCCACTCGTGGGCGGCGGGGCGCACCACGTTCTCGGCGAAGTCGTGGACCCATTTCTGGAGCTGGATCTGGTCCTCGTTCAGTGAATTCGAAAAGTCGGCCATCTGTCCTCCGAGACGACTAGTTACCCAACGGTAACATGACAGAAACAACTGTGTCACGAGACCTATGGCGCAAACGGTCCCATCGGCGAATTCACGGAACGGGCAATTTCCGGTGCCCGGAGGCCGGCCCGTCGTCGCGCCGCCCGGGCGTCAGCGCCGGCCGATCAGATGATCCACCGAGGAGCCCCGACCCACGAACACCTCAGATACCAGCGCCGGCGGGAACAGCCCGTGGCCGACGATGCCGGCGACCGAGTCGAATCGTGCCG
>CAZCCS010000016.1:787-13326 GCA_964497005.1 uncultured Acidimicrobiaceae bacterium
TCTCCGTACCAATCGGCGATGAGGCCACCATCCGGTGACAGGGGCGCGCCCGGCCGGAGCGCTGCGCCGGCGACTTCGCGCAAGGTCGCCCGTGCGCCGTAGCTGAGGATCTCGAGGGGAACGGGAGCGCAGAGGCGGTCGACCATCTTGTCCGACGAGACGATGACCACGAACCGGTCAGCGGCGGTGGCGGCGACTTTCTCCCGGGTGTGGGCACCGCCTCCGCCTTTTATCAACCAGAGATCGGGCGCGACCTGGTCTGCTCCATCGATCGCCACGTCCAACCGGTCGATGCCATCGGGGTTGGAGTCGAAGGGGCGAACATCCAGCCCTAGGCTCCTCGCCTGCGCCTCGGTCGAATGCGAGGTGGCCACGCACCGGATCTCGAGCCGGCGCTCGGCAAGGGCGGGCAGCAGGAATGCGACGGTCGAGCCGGTTCCGAGCCCAACGAGCATTCCCGACTCCACCACTTGCGCAGCGGCCCTGGCTGCGGCGTCCTTTTCCAGGTCGGTGGCGCTTTTGGCTCCCGTGGTCGGCACCGGCTGATCTTGCCAGAAGGGGCCGCCCCGCCGGCGGGACCCGACCCGGATTCGCCCGGCGGCGGCGTGCGACCGGCGGGATCGGCCCGGCGGGGACGCCGGCGCCCTCTGTTGCCCTACTTGCGCGGTCTTTGGGTGCCGAATTGAGCGGGTTTTGGCGCGATTCGTCGCCCGGAGTTGGTTTTGTCGCCCAGAGAGCGCAGGGCGATGTGCCGGCGGGGACAACTGGGAGCGTCCGGCCATTCTCGGCGTGGGAAAGCGCGATATTTGGTCAGCCGGCACACCGAGAACGCCTCGCCGGCGCCCGAAGACTCGCCGAGAACGCCTCGCCGGCGCCCCGCCGGCCCCTAGACCAACTTGGTGTGGGGCACTGACGAGATCTGGCCCGTCTCCTCCAGCTCCAAAACGGCCGGGACCGGGTCGGGGTCGGAAAACAGCTGGCGGTCCCCGTAGTCGGAATCGCGCCCCGTCGCGTCGGTGACCCACCAGGAGGCTTCCAGGGCAATGCCGTTCGGGTCGGTGAAGTAGATCGAGCGGATGAACGAATGGTCCACCACGTCGGTCACCTCGGAACCGGCTGCCTTCAGACGAGCCCGCAGGTTCAGGAGGGCCTGCTCGTCGGGCAGGTTGAACGACACATGATCGAACTGCACCGCCCGAGGGTCGGGGACTCCCGCCGGCTTGGCGAACGGGGTGAGTTCGATCTGGCGGTACTCGAAGAACGCGATGGTGTTCTGCGGGCCCATCTCGAAGAAGTAGTGCCGGAACGACGGCGTGCCCAGGTGGGCCACGAGTCTTGCCCCGAGCACCCCGTGATAGAAGCGCACGGTGGCGTCCATGTCGGTGGTTATCAACGCCAAATGGTTGATGCCCCTCCAGTGGGGCTGTTCCCCCTCCGGCGTCGCAGCTGGGTTCTGCTCGACCATGCCCTAAAGCCTACGGCCCCAGCCTGTCGGCGCTGCGAAGAAGTGGCTCGTTTCCCGCGCTGCTCGTACTGTGGGCGGGTTCATTGAAAAAAGTTCCCCCCAGGAGATGAGATGACCATCGCGGTAGGAGACAAGATCCCCGACGTCAAGGTGCAGGTACCCGGCCCGAACGGCCCGGAAGCGGCGCAGACCGGCGAACTGCTCGGCAAGGGGACAGTCGTGCTGTTCGGGCTCCCGGGCGCTTTCACCCCCACCTGCAGCGACTACCACCTACCCGGTTTCGTGGTCCGCGCCGGCGATCTCAAGTCGAAGGGCGTCGACACCATCGCCTGCGTGTCCGTCAACGACGCATTCGTGATGAAAGCTTGGGGTGAAGCCAACCAGGTCGGGGACAACGTGGTGTTGATCGCCGATGGGTCCGCCCAGTTCACCAAGGCCCTCGGCCTTGATATCGATCTGACCGGCGGTGGGCTCGGCGTTCGCTCGAAGCGCTACGCAGCGATCCTGAAAGAGGGCGTCGTCACCGACCTCGCCGTCGAGGAGACGCTCGGTCTTGACGTCAGCAGCGCCGAGAGCGTGCTCGCCAGGTTGTAAGCGAGGTCATTATTCCCGGGGGGTCAGCAGGTAGGTCGAGGAGGCCTTGGCCACCAACCGCCCCGACGGGTCGGTGATCTCGGCCTCAACGAAGGTGACCCTTTTTCCTCCTCCGATCACCCGGGCGGTGCACGTGTAGGTCTCGCCTATGGGTGCGGCCCGTAAGAAGCTGACCTTTAGCTCGGTGTTTGCCGTGTACGCCTTGCGGCCTTGCAGGTTGGTGACCGTCGAGGCCGCCATGGCCGAATCGGCGAACGCCGACAAGAACCCGCCCTGCACAACCCCGATCGGGTTGGCGAACTCCTCACCGGCGCGCATCCTCCAGACGGTTACTCCTGGTTCCGACTTGTCCACGCAGACCATTCCCAGGGTGAGGTCGCTGCTCGGCGGGACGCGGGGCTTGACTCTCTCGACTCTCTCGGCGGGGCGGTCGTTGTCCTGCGAGACGCTCATCGAGCGGCGCCCTCCCTCGCCGCGCTGCTGCCCGGAAGGCCACGCAGCCCGGCCCAGACCAGGTCGGCTAGTCGCAGCGCGATGCGGTCGCCCTCGCCGGCGGTGAGCTTGCCGTTGTCGCGCAGGGTGACGCCGGCGCTCTGTGACACAGACGCGTCCTCGGACATGCTCTGGGACACCCAACGGCGTCCGGCCACCTCGGCCAGTCCGACGATCGCGTAGCCGAGCAGGTCGCGGTGCTCCCGGTCGATCTCTGCGTCGATGAGGGAGCCGATCGTCTCCGCGATCGAGTCTTCGAGGGTGGCGACGGTGTCGGCGAACTCGTCGGTCCTCCGGGCACCGCTGCCGAAGAGCAACTGGAAAGCACTGGAGTTCTCTCGAACGAACCGGAAGTAGGCGCGAAAACCGGCCAACACGCGCTGATACGGCTGTTTCTCCGCTTCTGCACTCAGAGTGACCAGTTCGCGCAGCTCCCGGCCGACCGTGTCGAGCAGCTCCAGGTACAGCTTCGTCTTGGAGGGAAAGTGCTGGTAGAGGACCGGCTTGGTGACACCGGCAGCTTCGGCGATCTCCTCCATCGAGGTGCTGTGAAAGCCACTGGCAGCGAATTTCTCCAGTGCCACGTCGAGGAGTTGGGTTCGGCGCTCGGCCGCAGGGAGCCGATGGCGCAGCTCGGTTATCTGCCGTTCCCCGCCTCGGGTCTCGCTGTGGCGAGGTTCGCTCACTTGTCCCTCATGTCTGGTTTTGCCGGTGTGAGTGTATTAGGCAGTTTGTCCTGCTGTGCAGGAAGGCCGCGTGACTTGCCGAACTCCTGCCTTGTGAGGCCACCTAACCCGTCGCCGGCCCGAGTCACCTCGCGGCCTCCTGAGCCGCTCCGGCCGGTGCCTGCTCGAAGGCCCGGCACCAGCCTACTGGCGGCCAAAGCACGGCGCCGCCGTTACCGCCTGAGCCCGCCGGCCGGCCGGTAGGACTCCCGGTCCGGTAGACGCCAGCCGGCGGAGGTGATCAGCTCGCCGAGGCGCGCGGGCAGATCGGCGATGTCGAGGTGTCGGCGGGTGATCTCGATGTTGTGGTCTATTAGTCGGAGATCCGGCTCGTCCAGCCACTGGCGCAGCATGTACGGCTCGTCGGCGTCGAACCATTTGAACCCGAGCGCCCGCAGTTCGCCCCCGACCGGGTAAGGACCCACCGCCACCGGCCGATGGTGCAAGCCCGCCTCCACCGGCGGGTTGCCGAACCCCTCCCAGAGGGATGGAAAAGCAACCGCGTCGCAAGCGGCGTAGGCGTGCTCGACCCCGAGGAAGCCTCGCATCGGGGGGACCGGACCATGGAAGACGGGAACCCGAGCGGAGTCGAGCAGCCGCTTCAGCTGGTCGCCGTAGCCTTCCTCCGCCGGCCCGAGGATCCAGAAGGCCGCCCCCAGCGCGTCGGCTAGTGCGAGCCCGGCGCGCACGTCCTTGCGGGGGATTGCCCGGGTCGGCTGCACCACCAGAACCTGGTCGGGTTCGATGCCGAGCGACGCACGGGTCGCCTCCCGATCGCCAACAGGAGGGTTCAGGTCGAACGCGTTGCGCATGACGGTCGCCTGTATGGCGTGGAACGCAAGCTCCCGGCGGGAGCGTTGGTTGATGGTGACGTGGAGCCATGCCGGGTCGTCGGGGGGAGGGGGGTAGTCGGCGAAACGGGCGCGTTGCCAAGGCAGGTCGTGATGGCGCATCACCGCCCGCCGGCTCCGCAGTGCGTTGGCCACCGCTTCCGATGCCGGCGGGTTCAAAGGGAGCGAACAGAGGTTTTCGACCACCACCAGCTCTGCGCCTTCGAGTGCTTCTCCGAGCCGGTCCTGGTCCACCGCGCTCTCGGCTCGCCCGGTGAGCCACGCGCCGGCGTCCAACCCGGGCACCAGCACGTCGACTGGTCCCTCGCCGGCGACTGTGCGGACGTGGTAGCCGAGTTGTCCGAGAGCCCATTGCCACTTCGCGGCCTCGACCGACACCCCGTCGGCCCCGCCCAGCCGGAAAGAGAGGCTCACCGCCACCGGGCTCGCGCCTGGACTCACGCCTGGGCTCGCGCCTGGACTCACGCCTGAGTTCATCCGGTCACCGCCACCGAAGGGCGGCGTCCGCGCACGACCACGAAACCGGCAATTAATCCGACCCCGCTCGCCAGCAGAATGTCACCCGCGGACAACGTCTCGCCCAGCGGCGAGACATATACGGTGTCGGCGAGGCCCGTCAGGCGGTCACTCGCTTGTTGTCCGTGGTGGTGGCCGCCAAGCTGGGCCCCGGCAGTCACCCCTCGGACAGGCATCCCACCGTTCAGGCCGATCACCAACAAATTCGAAAACAGCCCCACCGCCACCAGCACCGAACCCCACTGCGGCAGGTTACGAAGAGCGAATCCGAGCATCAGCACATAACCGGCAACGACCAGCCACAGGCCATCCGCGCCGACCAGCCAGCGATCGGCGATCGCCTCGCACACGGCTCCCGCGCCTAGAGGCCACAGCCAGCGAAGCTGTGCCCCGGTCAGGTTCGACAACCTGCCTCCCGCCAGAAGACCGACGCCGCAGCCGAAAGCCACGGCGATCAGGGCGAGCCACATCGATGGAACGCTAGCCCCGCGGGCCGTCCCGTCCGAAGCAATGCAATCATTGGTCTCGAGCCAATGCCATCGGACAGGCCATGACCGGCAACCACCTCATTCTTCACTCGCCGGCCGGCTTTGTGGTCGCCTTCGGTGCGGGGATCATCTCCTTCCTGTCCCCCTGCGTGCTTCCCCTGGTCCCTTCCTACCTTTCGATGATGTCCGGGGTCGGAACGGCGGACCTGGCGACCGCGTCCCGTCCGGACCAGCGCCGGCTGCTCCGGTCGACCCTGCTCTTCGTCGCTGGTTTCACACTGGTCTTCGCGCTCCTGGAGGCAGCGGCCTCGGGGGTCGGAAAGAGCCTCAGCGCGCATCAGCGGGTGCTCGACGAGGTCGCAGGAGCGGTGATCATCGCCGCGGGGCTGCTTTTCGCCGGCGTGGTCACGCCCTCGTGGCTCATGCGGGAAAGGCGTTGGCACGTCGCCCCGTCCCAGCTGGGGGAGTGGGCGGCACCGGTCATGGGCATGGCGTTCGCGTTCGGGTGGACGCCGTGCATAGGACCTGTGCTCGCCGCGGTGATCAGCCTCGCCAGCGACTCGCACACCCTTGCCCGCGGGGAGGGGATGCTGGTCGCCTACTCACTCGGCCTCGGGGTCCCCTTCGTGGCGGCCGGGGTTGCCTTCGGCAGGCTCGCCGGCGTTCTTTCGTTCGCGAAAAGACACGTCCGGGTGATCAACCTCGTGTCCGGCCTGCTCCTCGCCGCGCTCGGGGTCTTGCTGGTCACCCACCACCTGTACCTGCTGTCGAACTGGTTCTCCGACGTGTTGAACGCGATCGGCCTTGGCAGGCTCTCGACCATTTGACCCCGAATGGCTGGATCACCTCAAGCCGAATGGCTGGCTCACCTCAAGCCGAATGGCTGGCCCACCCCCATGGTCGCTAGCGTTTAAGCGGCCGTCATGGACCCTGTAATTCGTTTTCGCTCCGCCGTCGCGCTGGTCGGCCGCTTCCCCGTCCTGGCCGGCGTGGACCTGGACGTGGCCCCTGGCGAGATACTCCTTTTGCAAGGCGCCAACGGCGCAGGGAAGACGAGCATCCTGCGCGCGTGTGCAGGTCTGTTGCCGGTGGTGGCCGGCGAAGCGCGGGTGCTCGGCGAGGATCTCACGACCCACCCCCGGGCGGTGAGGCGCAGGGTGGGCATGCTCGGCCACGCCACATCCCTGTACGACGACCTCACCGTCGAGGACAACTTGACCTTCGCGGTGAGAGCCGCCCGCGCGCCGCGCGATCGGATCAAGCCGGCGATGGAGCGCCTCGGCCTGAGCGGGCGCCTGCCGTCGACGGCTGTTGGCGCGCTCTCGGCGGGGCAGCGCCGGCGCGCCGCGCTCGCGGTCCTGGTCGCGCGCGACCCCGAGGTATGGCTTCTAGACGAACCTCACGCGGGGCTTGACGCGGACTACCGCGACGTTCTCGACGACCTCGTCCGCGACGCGTCAAGGCGCGGAGCGACAATCGTGATCGCCTCCCATGAACGCGAGCGCGCATCAACTCTCGCCGCGCGATGCGTGACCGTCGCCGGCGGTGTGGTGATCACCGAACCGACCCCTTTTTCCGAACCGGCAAAAAGGAAGGCCCATGTGGCGTGACGCATTCCTGATCGCCGGCAAGGACGTCCGGGTCGAGCTGCGCAGCCGGGTGACAACAACTCAGCTGGCTCCCTACGCAATCCTGGTTCTCTTGTTGTTCGGCTTCGCGTTCGACCAGAACCACACCCTTCTCAAGCAGGCGTCGCCCGGGCTGTTCTGGGTCGCCGTGCTGCTGTGCACTCTGCTTTCGGTGCAGAGGAGCTTCGCGGTGGAGGCCGCCGACGGCGCGAGGGACGGCTTGAGGTTGAGCGGCCTCGATCCCGCAGGGGTTTTCCTCGGCAAGGCCGCAGCGGTCGCGTTGCAGCTCGCGATCCTCGAAGTCCTTCTAGGGACGGGTGTTGTCGTCTTGTTCGGTACCACCTTGCGCGATCCCGCGCTGCTCGTCCTCAGCGCGCTTGCAGCAACAGTCGGGCTCGCCGCGGCCGGAGTCGTGTACGGGATGATGGCAGCTGGGCTCAGGGTTCGCGAGACGCTTCTGCCTCTCCTCGTGCTGCCCGTCGTCGCCCCGGTTCTTCTCGGCGCGACACAGTGCTGGATGGCCGCCCTCGGGTTGTCGACGACCAACGGTTGGCGATGGATGGCGCTTCTCGGCAGCTTCGCGGCCATCTACTTGACCATCGGCGTGATCGGTTTCGCCACCCTTTTGGAGGAAGCGTGAGCCGCAGGGGTACCGCCGACCGGGTCACGCTCGGGCTCGGATCGTTGACGCTCATCGCGGTCGGCGTGACCCTGTGGCTCGCGTTCTTCGTCTCACCACCGGACAAAGTGCAGGGGCAGCTCGTTCGCCTCATCTACGTGCATCCCGGTGCTGCGACCGTGACCTACGTTGGCTTCGGTCTGTGCGCGCTGGCGAGCCTCGCCTACCTGTGGCCGCGCACACGCAGCCGTCGCTGGGACCGATTGGCCGCCGCGTCGGCTGAAGTCGGCGTTCTCTTCTGCGCGGTCACGCTGGTGACCGGTTCGATCTGGGGAAGGGCCGCTTGGGGGGTGTGGTGGACATGGGACGCACGTCTGACGTTGACCGCGTTGCTGTTCGCGGTGTTCGTCGGATACCTCGCGCTGCGTCGCACCGGAGGAGACCCGGACTCGCGGGCTAGACGGAGCGCGATCGCCGCAGTCGTCGCGGCGCTGCTCGTCCCGGTCGACCATGAGGCAACGACGTGGTGGCAGACGCTGCACCAGGCCAACACGCTGCTGCGCCCGAACCCGAGCATTCACGGGTCGCAACTGGTGACCATGCTGATGTCGTTCCTGGCATATGGCCTCCTGTTCGCGTGGCTGGTCCTTCACCGCTACAGGGTGGAGGTCCTCGAGGACCGCTTCGAGGAAGACGGATTCGCCGCGGCGATCGCCGAGCGAAGGGCCGAAGCCACCGTGCCAAGCGGGACGGGGACAAGCGGGATGGGGGCCAGCGGGGTGGGGGCCAGCGGGGTGGGGACTTGAGCGGATACGTCGCCGGCGGCTGGGGGGCAGCAGCGTTCCTCATCGCCGCGTACGCGTGGCGTACCGTCCGCCGCGGGCGGGTTCTGGCCCGCCGGCTCCCCGACCGCGAGAAGACGTGGCGCTGACTTCTCCCGACCGCCCTCGAGTCGCTCCGGCGCCGTCATTGCGCCGGCGCACATACCTCACATCTTGGAAGCGCCGGGTTGCCGCCGGGGTCGTCGTCGCCGGCGCGCTCGGCTTCCTCCTGTTCGAAGGCCTCAACAACGCAACCGTCTATTTCAAGACCGCCGACCAGGCGGTCGCCGACCGGGCGACGCTCGGTTCACGACAGTTCCGCATCGAGGGCACCGTCGAGCAGGGTGTACGTCAGGCGGCCGGGAAGACACTGTTTTCGATCGTCGCCAACGGTGTGAGCGTGGAGGTGGTCGACAGCGCGCAACCGCCTCAGTTGTTCAAGGCGGGCATCCCCGTCGTGCTCGAGGGTCACTGGCAGGGACAGGCTTACGCCGCTGACCAGATCATGGTCAAGCACTCCGCCAGTTACACCGAAGCGCATCCGGACCGGCTGAAGTCGCAGCTCCCGCCGAGCACACTTCCGGGTTCCGGTCAGCCGTGAACGCTGCGGTCGGTTACGGCGCAGTCATCTTCGCTTTGGCGGGCGCGCTCGCCGGTTGCGCGACCCTTGTCGCGGGACTGGTTGGGAAAAAAGAAACGCTCCTCCGGTCCGGGCGCACCTACACGTGGGCCATCCTCCTCGGGGCGGTCGTTGCCACCTTCGCGTTGCAGCACGCGCTCATCACCCGGGACTTCTCGCTGCAGTACGTCGCCAACAACGACAGCCTCTCCACGCCACTTCTCTTCCGTGTCACCGCGATGTGGTCGAACCTCGCCGGCTCGATTCTGCTGTGGGGGTTGATCCTGGCCGGTTATCTGGCGGCGGTGGCGATCCATTTCCGCCGGCGTGCAACGGACCCACTTGTCGGCTGGGCCACCGCCATCGGGTACTTCGTAGCGGCCTTCTTCTTCGGGCTCATGGCGACAGTGTCGAACCCGTTCTCAACGGTGCACGGCGCGACACCCACCGACGGGCCTGGACCGGATCCGCTGCTGCAGAACCACGTCCTCGTGGCGATCCACCCGCCGATGCTTTACCTCGGGCTGGTCGGCTTCACCGTTCCGTTCGCGTTCGCCTGCGCCAGCCTCATAACCGGCCGGGTTGGAGAGGGATGGTTGATCGAGACCCGTAGATGGACCTTGTTCGCTTGGGCTTTTCTGACTGCAGGCGTGATCCTCGGGGCGTGGTGGAGCTACGAGGTCCTCGGGTGGGGCGGCTACTGGGCGTGGGATCCCGTCGAAAACGCAGCCTTCATCCCCTGGCTCACCGCCACCGCCTACCTCCATTCGGTGATGGTGCAGGAGCGGCGCGGGATGTTGAGGGTGTGGAACCTCTCGCTTGTGATGGCCACCTTCTCGCTGACGATCCTGGCAACCTTCCTGACCCGGTCGGGCGTGCTTCAGTCGGTTCACTCGTTCAACAACACCGGGATCGGCACGGCCCTGCTCATCTTCTTCGGCCTTATCGTCGCCGGCGGGATCGGCTTGCTCGCCTGGCGTGGTGACAGGTTGCGCTCTCCGGGTGCGATCGACTCGCCGGTGTCGCGTGAAGGTGCATTCCTGGCGAACAATCTCCTGTTCGGCGCCTTCGCTCTAGTCGTGCTGTTGGGGACAGTGTTCCCGCTCATCGCGCAGGCCCTGAACGGTTCGCAGATAACGGTCGGCGCTCCCTACTTCGACCGGATGACCCTGCCCATCGTGGTGTGCCTCCTCTTCCTGATGGCGGTTGCGCCCGTGTTGCCGTGGCGCAAGGCCTCCGGAGAGCTGCTGCGGCGGCGCCTGTTCTGGCCTGCCGCGGTGGCGGTCGGGGTGCTCGTCGCGTGTGTCGCAGGCGGTGTACGCGGCCTCGACCCCCTTCTGGCCTTCGGGCTCGGCGCGTTCGCCGGTGCGTCAGCTTTGAGGCAGCTGCTGATATCGGCCCGCCGTCAAGGGTGGCGAGGTTTCGTCGGAAGGGCGAACGGGGGGATGGTCGTACACCTCGGGGTGGTGATCATTGCGGTGGCTTTCGCGGCGAGCCACTCGTTTTCGCATCAGACCCAGCTGACGCTGTCGCAGGGTGAGACTGCACGCTTCGACGGTCATTCATTTTCGTATCTCGGCATGAGGACCATCCCGGGCGCGACGCACAGCGCCGTGGAGGCGTTGGTTCGCGTCGACGGTGGTCGCGTCTACGGACCGGCGATCAGCGACTACCCGTTCGCGAGCGAGGAGATCGGAACGCCTTCGGTGAGGAGCCGCCCGACCGAGGACGTGTACCTCACCCTTGCGGCCACGCCGGCCAAGCCCGGCGCCCCGGTGGTCATCGGTGTGATCGTCGAGCCGCTGGTCATGTGGATCTGGATCGGCGGCGGGGTGATCATCGCCGGGTGCGCGCTGTCGGCGTGGCCGGGGGGGCGCCGGCGCCGCCCGACCGATCCGGTCGGTGCGCGCTTGTCCGAACCGGAAGCGCCTCGAGTCGCAGACAAAGAGGTCGTCGTCGAGCGGCAGCCGGTGGCGCTGCGGATGGAAGGTCAGGCGTGAGGCGCCGGCCGGTGATGCTCGTCGCCCTCGCCGCTGCTGCGGTGATCGCGGTGTTGGTAGCCGTGCTGGCGACCTCCGGGCCGGCGAGCCAGGTTTCCGCGGCGAGCCCTTTGGTCGGGAAATCTGCGCCCGCCATCAAGGGCAAGGCTGTCAACGGCTCCGGCGAGGTCAGCCTCGCCCAGCTTTCGGGCAAGTGGGTGCTGGTGAACTTCGCGGCCAGTTGGTGCGTCCCATGCCAACAGGAGATGCCGCAGCTTCTCGACTTCTCCAATGAGCACGCCGTACGCCGTGACGCGGTCGTCCTGACGGTCGCGTACGACGAGCAGAACGTGGCAAGCCTCGAATCTTTCCTCCGCTCATGGCACGCGGCGTGGCCCGCGGTGGACGACGGTTCCGCGGTCGTCGACTATGGCGTGGGTGGATTGCCCGAGAGCTACCTGGTTGATCCCGCGGGGACGGTGGTCGCCAAGTATGTCGGCGGGGTGAAATCCGCGCAGCTCGACGCGGTCATGACCGGCGCCGGCGCCGGCGGGTCGGCAGGCGGGTCAGGCGGCGGGTCATGAGAACTCGTTGGCGTAGGTGGCTGCCCTGGGCACTCCTGGTCGCTGTCGCGATCGCCGCCCTCGCGATCGGCACCCACCGAAGCTCGACGCCGGCGAGCCTCGACTCGCGGGTGACCCACATCGCTTCAGAGGTGCGCTGCCCGGTGTGCGAGGGCCAGTCCGCCGCCCAGTCAGGCTCCGCGGCGTCGATACAGATCCGCGATCAGATCCGCCAAGAGCTGAGCGCCGGCGAGAGCGAAGGGCAGATCCTCGCCGGGCTGGTCCGTGCCTACGGCCCCAGCATCCTCGAGAAGCCCCAGGCGACGGGTGTCGGCCTGGTGGTGTGGGTGCTGCCGGTCCTAGCCCTGTTGGGGGGAGCCGGCGGCCTGGTCATCGCGTTCAGACGGTGGCGGCGGGGAATGGCGCCTCCCTCGAACGGTCCCAGCGACGACGACCGCAGGTTGGTGGAAGAGGCGCTGCGATCGGAGCAGGCGACCACATGAACGACTTCGGCGTATGAACGACTTCGCGCCCGACGAGAGCGCACGAGAGTCGCTCGAAGAGGAGCGGGACTTCTGCCTGCGGTCGCTTCAGGACCTCGACGCGGAACTGGCTGCCGGCGACATCGACGAAACCGACTACGTGGCATTGAAGGAGGCGTACACCGCCAGGGCTGCGTCGCTGTTGCGGGCCTTGGCGGCCACCGACAGCCTGAGCAATGGCAGCTCCGCGCTCGGCTCGCCTGGCCCGGGCGCAGCATCATTCCCGGAGGTCGTGAGCTGGAGAAAGCGCGTCGGGGTCGGGATCGCGATCGTGATCATCGCAGCGGGAGCGTGCTGGACGGTGGTGGCGTCGTCAGCGACTCGATTGCCTGGGCAGGAGATCACCGGCCAAGCGCTCGGCTCAGAGGCGATCGCCCAGCAGCTTTCCAAGGCGGCGCAGGCGCAGCAGAAAGGCGACCAGCTTTCCGCTGTCAAGGACTACCAGGCGATCCTGAAGTCGAACCCGAACCAACCCGAGGCGCTGACGGGGGAAGGCTGGCTATTGGCCGAGACCCAACAGCCGGCGTTGCTGAAGCAGGGGCTGGCCATGCTGTCCAAGGCGGAGAACGTGGCCCCCGCCCACCCCCCCCCCCCAGGGCACCGCGGCCATGCCATGCGGCGCCCGGCCGCTATCTCG
>CAZCCS010000016.1:13336-17435 GCA_964497005.1 uncultured Acidimicrobiaceae bacterium
CCCGATCCACAGCTGGCACCGCGTGTAAAGCAAGCGCTGCAGGACGCGCAGTCGAAGGCCGGCCAGCAGGGCCGGTAGCTGACGCTGGGTAGCCTTGGTCAACCAGGGTTGACTTTCTCTACCCAGCTCGCTCGTTCCGACCCGCCGGCCCGACCTCGGTTTGACCCGCCGGCCCGACCTCGGTTTGACCTGCCCGACCCGCCGGCCGACCGCCGGCCGACCCGCCGGCGAGCGCCCTGAGGCGTCGCACCACATCCGGCAGCGCGGTCGCCGCCCGGTCGACGTCAGCCTCGGTGCTCGACCAGCCAACCGAGAAACGCAAGCTGCGGTCGGCATCCACTCCCATCGCCTCGAGCACCGGCGACGGCTCGAGCGACTCGGAGGAGCAGGAACTTCCCGAGTGCGCGGCCACGCCGGCCTGATCCAAACCGATCAGCACCGGCTCGGCCTCAACCCCGGCGAGCCCGAGGCAAAGGAGGCTTGGCAAGCGCAACGCGGGATCGGCCGGCCCGAATGCCTCGACGCCTTCGATTCGAAGCGCAGCATCCCTCAGCCTGGCGATGAGAGAGCACGCCGTCCCCGCCTCGCTGGCCAACCGGCCGGGCGATGCAAGCTCCGCCGCGGCCGCGCCAAAACCGACGTCGGCGGGGACGTTCTCCAGCCCTCCTCGACGCGCCCGCTCCTGCATGCCCCCGACGATGAACGGATCCACCCGAAGACCGCGCCGAACCAGGAGCGCGCCGGCGCCGCGGGGTCCGCCGATCTTGGCCGAGGATATGGAAAGAAAGTCGGCGCCAAGATCGTCGAACCCGATCGCGACATGGCCTGCCGCGGCCGCTGCGTCGACGTGGAGCATCGCTCCGTGTTCCCGGCAGATCGACGCCACCTCAGCGACGGGCTGGATGGTTCCGACCTCGTGATTGGCCAGCTGGCAATGGACCATCACCGGTCCGGGCGCGCCGACCACCGCCCAGCGGATCTGGTCAACATCTATGAGGCCGCTGCGGTCCACCCCCGCCCATACCAACTCGCCGGCGTGGCGCTCCGACGCGTCTCGCACGGCGCTGTGCTCGACCGCCGCCAACACGATCCGCATCGATCCCTGGTCGTGGCGCGCCGCTGCACCGAATACCGCTGCGTTGATCGCCTCGGTGGCGCCGGCGGTGAAGATCACCTGCCGCGGTCGGGTTCCCAGAAGCGATGCAACCCCCTCGCGCGCGTCCTCGAGAGCGAAGCGGGCCATCCGTCCTTCTGTATGCACACGGCCCGGGTCGGCTGAGTCGAGCCACTGGAGCATCGCCTCGCGCGCGGAAGGCCGGAGAGGCGAGGCCGACGCGTGGTCCAGGTAGGCGCGGGTCCCGCCGTCCCGACGAGTGTCGGCCCCGGCGATGCTCACGTCACACCAGGCTGACGCACGCCTCGTCGCCGAGGGCCCTGGACGACTCGGTCGAGACGACCGCCTCGCCGTAGAGCGCCGACAGCATCCCCCGCACCATCCCTCGGTCCACCGCGCAGATGACGGGGTGCTGGCGGGCGGTGTCGAAGAACGGGCAGGCGTCCTTGATCAAAGCGAGGGATCCGCCGCGGGCCTCGGCGTGGGCTTCGAAGCCGTGGGCGGTCAGCGCGTCCGCGATCGCGTGCAGCGCGACACGGAACGACCGGTGCCCGTCGCCGGGAGACATCTGGGCGGCGAGGCGCCGGCCGTAGGTCTCCCCGACGGTCTCGGCCATCTCCTCCGCCTTGTCCGGCGGCACCAGCGCGAGGGACTCGCCGAGCAGCATTATCAGGAGGTCGTCGCCCCTACGGGGGGCAATGACGCCGGTGTCGCGAGCCGACTTGCGATAACGCTTTGACGGGCGGCCTGCGCCTCCGCCGGTCGGTCGCAATACTTGGACGTCGAGATAACCGCCGGCGGTGAGTTTGTCGAGATGGTGCCTGGCGACGTTGGAGTGGAGAGCGAACTTCTCGGCTACCTCGGACGCGGTCACCCCCTCGGGGTGCTCCCGGGCGAACAGATAGATCTGCCGGCGGGTCGGGTCTCCGAAGGCCGAGGTGACCGCGGCCACCGCCGCCGAAAACTGCGCGTCGGTAAGCGGCTGCTCGGTCCCCTCGGGCATCGCTTGGGCCGCGGGTTCGGCTGCGGCAGGCTCGGCCTTAGACCCCACGCCCGGTATTCTACCTATCGGCATAGTGCAAATCTGGCGGGTAGACCGCCGGCGCCGGGTGTGCGCCCACAAGGAGAAGACATTGGCGACCAGTGAGCAGCACGTCCTCGAGGCCCTCCGGGCGGTCACCGACCCGGAGCTCGGGGTCAGCATCGTCGAGCTCGACATGGTCCGCTCCGTTGAGGTGCGCCGTGGCCGGGTGGCCGTGACCGTCGCGTTGACCGTGCCCGGTTGCCCCCTTCGCGACGAGATAACCCGCCGGGTCAAAGCCGCGGTGGAGCCGCTGAAGGGTATCCGTGAGGTCCGGGTCGATCTGACCGTCATGACCCCCGCCGAGCTCGAGGCGGTCAGGGCGAAGGTGTCGGGGCGAGCTGCGGACCCTGCCGCCTGGGCGTCCGGCAAGGCCGCGTCCGGGAACGCCGCGGCTGGCGCGTCTCACGCCGGGCACTCGCACGGCCCAAGCGGGAGGCTCGGTCACGAAGAGGGCCGACCCAACGCCTTTGGGCCCCAGAGCCGCACGCGGGTCATCGGGGTCAGCTCCGGAAAGGGAGGGGTCGGGAAGTCCTCGGTGACGGTCAACCTCGCGGTAGCGCTGGCCCGCGCGGGTCACGACGTGGCTGTCCTCGACGCCGACGTCTACGGGTTCTCCATTCCCGGAATGCTCGGCGTCGACAACGCCCCAACCGTCAAAGACCAGAAGATGCAACCCCCAACTGCCTACGGCGTTCGCTGCATGTCGATGGGATTCTTCATCGACGATGAGCAGCCGGTCATCTGGCGAGGCCCGATGCTTCACAAGGCCCTGGAGCAGTTCCTCGTCGATGTCGACTGGGGGGATCCCGAGTTCCTCCTCGTCGACATGCCGCCTGGGACCGGCGACGTTGCACTTTCGATGGCTCAGTACCTGCCGACCTCCGAGGTCTACGTGGTTACCACGCCTCAGCCAGCCGCGACGAGGGTGGCGCAGCGGAGCGCCTACATGGCCAAGAAGTTGAACCTCCCCATGCGGGGCGTCATCGAGAACATGAGCTGGCTCAGTTCGCCTGACGGTTCGCGTCAGTTCCCGTTCGGCGAGGGCGGAGGCGCAAAGATGGCCGAGGAGCTCGGCGTCCCGCTTCTCGGGCAGATTCCGATGGCGAGCGAGCTGCGCGAGGGCGGAGACGAGGGGCGTCCGGTCGCTGCGTCGGAGAACCCTTCAGAGGTGAGCCGGGCTTTCGTCGAGCTCGCCGCGGCGGTGGTCGCCCGGGGCAAGGCACGAGTCTTCAGGCCGGAGCTCAGTCTTCGCTGAGCCTTCGGTCGGCGCCTGCCACCCCGTAGAGCGGCCCATGGCGTAGAAAAGGTTCGTGCGATCCGGGTCCAGCCCGCCGGCAGGTGAGGCACAGTCGCGACCCGGGGCTCCCATAGGTCGGCGTGTGGTCATCGGCATGCTCGGCCTCGGCGCTGTCGGCGTCCTCGCCGGAAAACGCATCCAGGACGGCCTCAACTCCATCATCAGCCCGATCCAGCGTGCCGACCCCACCGGGCTCACCGGGCTTCTCCCGGGTGCGTATTTCCGGATCTATACGGTCACCGACGGTTATCCCGCCTCCGATCCGGCCACCTATCGCCTCAAGGTCGACGGCCTGGTAGACAACCCCTACGAGATCGGCATCGAGGAGATGCAAGCGATGGCGCCGACCACGCTTGTTCGGGACTTCCAGTGCGTCACAGGTTGGCGTGTACCGAAGGTGCACTGGCAAGGCGTGGCCGTTTCTGCGCTGCTCGACAGGGCCGTAGTCCAGCCGTCGGGCAAAGCATTGCGTCTCGAGTCCTTCGACGGGGCCTACACCGAGAGCCTCACCCTCGCCGAGGCTCAAAGACCCGACGTCATCGTCGCCTACTCGATGCTCGGGGGACCGGTATCCCGCGAACACGGCGGCCCGGCCCGGCTGTAC
>CAZCCS010000017.1:0-17390 GCA_964497005.1 uncultured Acidimicrobiaceae bacterium
GGAGTGTCGGGACCGACGGTTAGCAGGCCGTCCCTGCCCTCTCTGACGCGCCAGCGCTCCGATATGTGACAGGTCCGTCACATCCCGGTCGCCTGGCGCGTCAATGTGGTCAGATGGACGAGAATCTCGCCTCCGAATTCGAAGCCAACCGGCCGAGGCTGCAGTCGGTGGCCTATCGCATGCTCGGATCTCTGACCGAGGCAGAGGACGCGGTGCAAGAGACGTGGATCCGCCTGAGCCGTTCGGACCCTGAGAGCATCGACAACCTCGGAGGGTGGCTCACCACGGTTCTGTCCCGGGTGTGCCTCGGGGTGCTCCGCTCCCGCCGCGCCCACGGCGAACAGCCCTTTGGGGAGCGCGACGAGTACGAGCCAGAACCCGGATTGGCCTATCCCCGGCTGAACGGTCCCGAGGAAGAAGCGGTCCTCGCCGACACGATGGGTCCCGCGCTGCTCCTTGTGCTCGAGACGCTCACCCCATCGGAGCGGCTCGCCTTCGTTCTGCACGACCTGTTCGCGGTGCCGTTTGAGGACGTCGCGCCGATCGTCGGTCGCTCTCCTGCCGCAGCCCGACAGTTGGCCAGCCGAGCCCGGCGGCGCGTTCAGGGCAGCGACGAGGCGCACCCCGGAAACCGGCGCCGCCAGCAGGAGGTGGTCGAGGCCTTCCTCGCGGCTTCCCGCCAAGGGGATTTTGAAGCACTGGTCACCTTGCTCGACCCCGACGCCGTTCTCCGCGCCGATCGCGCCGCGGTGAAAGCGGCAACCGCCAACCGCGAGAAGGGAGCGCCCCTCCTGGCGCCCGAGGTGCGCGGCGGCCGGGCCGTCGCGAACGCCCTCGTCGGGCGGGCGCAGGCGGCCCAGCTGGCGCTCATCGAGGGTTCACCCGGAGCAGTGTGGGCTCCCGGCGGGCGGCCCCGGGCCATATTCGCGTTCCGCGTCGTCGGCAGCACCATCGCCGAGATCGAGATCGTCACCGATCCCGGTGTGGTGGCGGCACTTCGCGTCGAGCTGCTCTGACCGAGCCGAGGCGACGAAACCGCCGTGGGTCAGGCGGGGACGACCTCCATCCCGTTCTCGTTCGCAGGCGCAAGGTCACTCCGCTGCGCCCGCAGGAACAGCAACGACACCACCGCCGCCCCAAGCAACATCGCCCCGCTAATGGCGAAGCCGGTCGTGTAACCGTGCACAGCCGCCGCCTTGAACACTGCCTGGCCCCCATGGTGCGAGACGAGGTAGCCCGTGGTGGCCGAGGCGGCAACCGTGTTGAGCAGGGCGACACCCAAAGAACCGCCGGTCTGTTGCGTGGTGTTGACCAACGCACTGGCCACACCGGCGTCACTCTCCTCGACCCCGATGAGTGCACTGCTGCTCATGGGCACGAACGCCGTCCCCATGCCCAGGCTGACCATCAGCTCTGCGGGAAGGATGTTGGTCAGGTAGGAGCTGTCGGGGTGCACCTGGGTGAAGACCGCGAGCCCGGCGGCTGCCAGCAGGAACCCGGCCCCCATCAACGGTCGCGGCCCGATCCTCGGTAGCAGCTGGCTGGACAGGGCGGCGCCGGCCACTATCCCGGCCGAGAAGGGCAGGAACGCAAAGCCCGCCTTGATGGCCGAATAACCCAGGATCTGCTGGAAGTAATAGGTCAGGAACAGGAACATGGCGAACAGGGCGATGCCCGCCAACAACGACGAGATGAACGACGCTCCTCTATTGCGATCGGCCAGCACCCGCAAGGGAAGAAGCGGATTGGCGCTGCGCCACTCGATCAGCGAGAACAGCGCAAGCAGCCCTGCACCGAGCGCCAGGAACGTCAAAGTCGCGCCGGCGCCCCAGCCGTGGCTCTCCGCCCGGGTGAACCCGTAGACCAGAGAGACCAAGCCGGCGGTCGAGGTCAACGCGCCCGGCACGTCGTAGCTGGAGCGATGCTCCGAGCGGCTTTCACTGACCAGCCGGGTCGCCGCGTACGCCGCTCCCAGCGCGATCGGAACGTTGATCAGCAGCGTCCACCGCCACGAGACGTACTGGGTCAAAAGCCCGCCCAGGATCAGACCCACCGCGGCCCCTCCGCCGGAGATGCCGCCGTACACGCCGAACGCCCGGGCCCGCTCGCGCGGCTCGGTGAAGGTGACGGTGATGAGCGACAGTGCCGCCGGGGCCATGACTGCGGCCATCGCACCCTGGAGGGCCCGGGCCCCGAAGAGCATCGCCGAGCTCTGGGCCAGACCACCGAGGGCGGAGGCGCCGGCGAAGCCGACGAGGCTCAACACGAACATCCGCTTGCGCCCCAGGTAGTCCGCGATCCGACCGCCGAGCAGCAGCAACCCGCCGAATGCGAGGGTGTAGGCGGTCAGCACCCACTGCCTGTCATTTACGGACAAATGGAGAGCTCTCTGCGCCGACGGCAGGGCGATCGTCACGACCGTCGCGTCGAGCACGACCATGAGCTGGGCGACGGCGATCACCGACAACGCCCGGAACCGCCGGGGGTCGGGTTCGGTATCGGCGTAGCTGGGTGGTGCTCCCAGGTCGATTTCGGTGACTGCCATAGGACCGCCTCTTTCGTTGATCGTTCTGGGGGGATAGAATCGGAACGTGCGCTCCGGTTCTCGGATCACTATACGGAACGATCGTTCCGCTTGTCAATCGGTATTTCCACCCGTGTGGACGTCGTGACGATCGCCGGCTCATCGCAATCGCGGCTGCGGGCCGACGCCCGCCGCAACCGGGAGCTGATCCTCGCCGCAGCCGACAAGGCGTTCGCCGAGGAAGGACTAGGCGTGCCCGTCGACGAGATCGCCCGACGTGCCGGCGTCGGCGCCGGCACGCTATACCGCCACTTCCCCACCAAGGAGGCGCTGTTCGAGGCCGTCCTCGTCGCCCACTTCGATCAGATCACCGAGCGCGCCCGTGATCTGGCGGAGCGCGACGACCCGGACCAGGCGCTGTTCGAGTTCATGACCTGTATCGGTCAGGAGGCGGCGTCGAAGCGCAACCTCATCGAGGCCTTGGCTGGAGCCGGCGTCGACATCCACAAGACCGCACCCGAGTCGAAGCGAGCGGTCGAGGAAGCGTTTCGGCAGCTGCTCTTAAGGGCCCAGACCGGCGGCTCCATCCGGTCCGACGTGACCATCGACGACCTCTTCGGGCTGATCATGGGCACCTGCGCTATGTCCAACCCGGCGGCCGACGCGTCACAGGCCCGGATGTTGGCGATCGTCTACGACGGTTTGAGGGCTACCGGCGCCGGCTGATCAGCTCGGCAGTCCTCACATCGTGTGGCGTCGCCTCCTTTTGTGGAACCTTCGTGCGCGCTCGGGCCGAATAGTGGCAGGTTCGATCCGATCTGGAGCGGGGCGCTTGCCACTATTGGTGATCCGCCCGCACTTAGGTTCCACAAAAGGCGCCGGCGGGGGCGGACCGCACACTCGGCTGCCGGGCGGGTCGCCGGCGGCGCCTCGTGCTCGTTCCATGCCGCCAACGACGACTCCGACTCGCGCTTTGGGCGACGAAATGAGCGGGATTTGCCGCGTTTCGTCGCCCGCAGCCGAAATTGTCGCCCAAAGAGCGCCTCTCCCGGTTTGCTCAGGCGTGCCCGTTGTTCAGGCGCAGGCGAACACGGCTGTGGTCTCTGCCCGCCCTGCCGTCTCTTCGATGGTCTCCGCACGTCACATGATCGCCATTGCGTTCGCCGGCGATCCCACGCCGCCCTTCACATTGAGTGGCACCGACACGACGCAGCACGTCCACCGACCGGTCGACGCGCAGCGATCAGCCAGATCGTCCAGATCCCACAGTTCACCAAGGGGAATCCCGAGTCCTCCCAAGAGTCTCCTGTGGAGGGATCCCACCTCCGCATCACCTGGGAGCACCTCTACAGCGGGGTTGTCCGAGGCCACCGCCACAACCTGTTGATCCCAGAGGAACTGGGCCATTCCCTCTCCGCCGTGGAGCCCCACACCCACAGGAGAGTTCGCCATATCGGCTGGCAGATCACCACGGCGGAACCTGGCCAGCCAGCCGGTTCGGACCAGGAGCAGGTCCGCAGGTCGGACCACGATCCCGAATCGTTCCGCAGCGGATTGGATCTCCTCTGCAGTAACTGCCCTCTGGGCGAAGGGGTCGACCTGCTCCCCTCTCTCCGCCCAATATCTCGGCAGGTCGACAAGCACGCCCCGAACGACGATTCCGACCCCCAGCCACCGATGAATTCCTAGGTCCTCCGAAGCTGGCGACCGCCAGTCCCCTACTCCCCCGTAGAAGCCGGAAGGACCCGTTGAGAAATGCCGCAAGGAGTCCCATTGACTGGAAGCCTGAGGGTCGAGGTGATCCAGTTCATCTTCGATCATTGACCGCGTTCGGGCGTAGACATGGTGGTCAAGGTCCGGACGGCCAAACAAGCGCGGAGACGGCTGCTCGAGCGGGAGGTTCAAGTTGATGCAGACACCATCCCGTGCCTCTGTCAGGGCAGCCTTGCGAGTCGCTGGGGTGATTCGATTGAGGGACCCCAATGCACGATCACTCCAGACACTCCAGCTGTGCCGGATGTCGCGACCTGGCAAAAGAGGCAGCTCCTCGTATAGAGGTTCCCGACCCATCACTCGCTTGGCTGCACTTCCTGCCGGCGCAGCCTCAGTCATGGGACTGCCGCGCCCAGGTAGGCACCCCCCAACGTTTCGTAGTTGACCTCTTCGGATGAGCGGACCCAAAGCAACCGGCCACGCTCGATGAAACCCACGGAATCGGCGAGCGCTACCGCCTCGGCTGCGCGCTCCTCCACCAAGAGGATGGTGCATCCGAGACGGCGGATCTCATCCAGGGCGTCCAGTACCTCGCGGATCACCTGCGGCGCCAGCCCGAGGGTCGGTTCGTCCGCGATCAAGACTCGGGGTGTACGGACCAGGGCAGAGGCGAGTGCGAGAATCTGCTGCTCTCCACCCGACAACGATCCCGCGAGCTGCATTCTTCGCTCGCCTAGGAAGGAGAACCGGTCGTAGACGGCGTCGCGTTCGGGAGCGTGCCGAAGCGAGATCTCGAGGTTCTCCTCGACGGACAGCGACGGGAACACCCCCCGCGCCTCGGGTACCAACAGGAGGCCGCGCGCAACCCGGGCGTGCGACGGGAGCTCGGTCACGTCCTCCCCGTTGATGAGGACCCGGCCGCTCTTTGGCCGCACCAAACCGGATGCGACACCGCAGAGCGTGGACTTGCCGGCACCGTTGGCGCCTAGCAGGGCAACGACTGACCCCGCCGGCACGCAGAGGGAGACGGAGTGGATCACCTCGACATCGCCGTAGCCGGCAGTGACGTTGTCTAGAGCTATTGCCGGCGGGGTGGTCGCCTGCTCGCCACCACCAGCCGCCGCGGCGAATACGCGAAGCTCGGGAGGCACATCGGGTGCCTCGGGAGCAGACCGCTGCCGGCGCGCCCCGCCTAACGCGAAGGTCCTCTTGCGCTCGGCGAGGAGGGCGAGCACGCCATCGGGATTCATCGCCAGGTTGACCGCCCCCAGACCGAACAGAATCATCGGGAAGTAGGTGGAGGTGGTGAGGACCCCGAAGTCGTGCGGCACCCACGACCATTTGGCGATCGTGTCGAAGAGCTGAGTCGTGCCGGACACCACTAGACCTGCGAGGAACGCTCCGCCCGGGCGGCGGATGCCGAAGGTGACGGCCGCGGCGAGCCATACCAGGGCGGTGAGGGCGGGGGTAGTGGAGTTGGTGAAAGAGCTGTTGGTGACACCGATGAGCGCTCCCCCCACGCCTGCGATGCCCGCCGACACCGCGAAGACGGTGATCTGGACCCGCCCCGCCACGATCCCCGAGGTCCCCGCCGCGGTCTGGGAGCTTCGTACCGCGAGGATGGCCCGACCGGATGGCGAATGCTCCAGGTTCCGCGCGAGGAGGGCGAACAGGCCGAATACGAGCATCAGCACGATCACCTCCTGTCGCGGGTGAACGAAGTTGAAGATGACGAACCCGTCGATCGACAGCTTCGGTGAACCGAATGAATAGCCGCTCTGACCGTTCGAGATCCCCTTGGCCTCCCACAGGGTGAGGTCGGCGGCAAGGGCGAGGGCGAATGTGCCGAGAGCAAGCGCAATAGCCCCCAACCGACGGACCGGTAGCGCAATTACCACTCCCACCGCGGCCGCGGCTACGCCGGCTGCGAGCGTCGCCCAGAAGAAATTCAGATGCCCGCCGGCGGTGAGCAGCGGGAGGTTGAAGCCGAAGTGGCGCGTCGAGAGCCAGCCCGCCATGAAGCCCCCGACGGTGACGAATGTCGCCTGGGCCAAGCTGACCATCCCACCGAGGCCCGTGACTACGACGAACGACAGAAGCACGACGGCGATCGCCAGTCCGGGAGCGAGCACCGCACCGCTGGTGAAGTTGCGGACATGGAAGGTGAAGGCGAGATAGCCAGCCGTAACGAGCACCCACGGCAGGGCCCGCCGCCACGCGGGCAGACCCGCGCGGTGATCCGGACGAGGTATCTCGCTCGACATCGAGCCGGCCTGGCGATCCCGGTTCCGTCCGAGGAAGAACAGCAGCACGACGGTGAGCAGAAACGGTAGCGATGGGCGGAACCCTGTGAGGTTCACGACCGCGCCCGGAAGGAAGTCGTGACCGTACCCTGCGAGCAGGTTCTGGCCGACGCCGATGACGAGGCCGGACACAAAGGCGATGGGGATAGACCGCAAGCCGGCAAGAGCTACAGCAGGGAGGGCACCGAAGACAACCAGCGTTATCGTGTTCGAATCCAACTCGAAGAGCGGAGCGATCAGTACGCCTCCGAGGCCGACTATCAACATTGTGAGCACCCAAGAGACCGTTGAGGTCCGTGCTGGGTTGACGCCCTTTAGCCCGCTCAGCTCCCGGCGGTCGACGGTCGCCCGCATCTGCAGTCCGATTCGGGAGTGCTTGAGCACTACCCACAGCACCACGGCGGCGAGGGCAGCCGCGACAAATACCGAGATCTGATCAGAGGTCACGGCGACACGGTGCAGGTTGAGGAATCCGAGATGCCACACCGACGGTGGCGTAGGTCCAATTCCCGGAACCGCAATCCCGGCGGAGTTGGTCTCCTCGAGGGTGGGGAGCCCGAGCTTGAAAACCCCATCGCACAGGGTTTCGACGATCCAGAGCGCGGCAGCTGGGACCGCGACGAGCAATCCGATGGTCCCGACGATGCGGGCGAAGAGTGGAGCCGAAGCCAGACGACGGAGGAGAATCAGGTCAAACAGCACCGCCATCAGGGGCGCGAACACGATCAGGCTCAGGAGGGCGGATAGCCAGGGGGTGAGATGCGCCCCCGTATGCAACTGGTAGTAGCAGTACGCGACTGCGAAGGCCTCCGCCCCCTGGGCAAAGTTGAACACGCCCGACGTCTGGCAGGTAAGCACCAGCGCCGAGGACATGATCGAGTAGATCGCGCCGGATACGGCACCCGAGATGACGAGTGTCCAGAATATGGCCACCCCTAGGTCCGCCCTCCCTTCGGCGGCAATGGCGGCAACTTCATCCGCCGGGGTACTTGACCGATGCCGTGCACTCGTAGGGGTGGGCGAGCGTCCACTCGGACCCGTTGCTATACATCAGCACTCCGCACGAGGTCGCCTGGGAGTAGGCCGTCGGCCACGTTGTCGGGCCGACCATATTCGGAATCTCGTAGGTCATCTTGCTCGCCGCCTGTTGCAGCGCTTCGGCCGTGAGGTTCTTTCCAGCAGCTTTCAATGCTTGGACGAACAGATCGGCCGAGACCCACCCCGATTCCACCGTCTGCGTTATCGGCGCGTTCGGGCTGATCGCATGGACCTCTTGGATCATCTGTGCGACCCCGGGGGTACTGGATGCCGTCGCCGGAGCGAACCCGACGTAGGCGTAGATGCCCTTTGCTTGTGCTGCCGAGGCCGGCGAGTACTGGATGAAGTTGATGAGAGCTCCCTTGTACCCGGCCCTTTGCATGGCGGGCTGCAGGCCGAGGTTGCTCGGTCCGATTACTTCCAACACCGCGTCAGGGGGTTGGCCGTGATTCGCGGTCATGAGGGCGTTGGCAAAGGGTGTGTAGTCTCCGACGACGGCTGGCGCAGTCGGAAGCGGACTGGCCGCGTAGACGACGTTGAACCCGATGGATTGCATGGCGTAGCGCAGCGGCGCAATCGACTGCGACGCCGCAGTGCTGTCCTCGCCGATGATGCCCAGGGTGAGGTTCTTGGGGGACTTCCCGAGGACCTGGGCGATCTCGGCACCATGAACCGTGATCTGGTACACCGGGTTGGTGTTCGCGCCGTTGAAGGCGAAGGCGTACGGATCGTTCTCGAACTGCGGAGCGATCCCCCAGCCGAAGAAGGGCACGTGCTGTTGTCCGAAGTACTGACCCGCGCCAAGGACGGTCGTGATGACCGGCACTACAGCGAACACGTTGTCCTGCTCGACCAGCTCCTTGCCGACTTGGGTGTTTACCGTCGGGCTGGCCTGGTCGTCCTTGAAGCCGATGAAGTTGATCTTCCTGCCGTAGACGCCACCCGACGCGTTCTGTGCCGCGAACCTTGCCTGCGCTCCGATCGCAGCGTCACCGTAGTAGGCGTTTATGCCAAGGCCGCCCACCGTGATCGATGTCGCGGTCACGCCCCGGGTCGTCCCACCTGCAGCGACAGCTACTCCCGTTGTCGGACTTCCCCCGCCGCTCGCATTGCTCTTGGTGGAGGAACTGCAAGCGGCGAGCCCCCCGGTCCCCACCAGAAGGACGGCGGCGAACGCGATCGCAGTGTTCACTCGGATCCTGCGTATGGTCATTTCTCTCCTCGTTCAGGGCGTGGCAATAGATGAATCGGCGTCACGGTTTCGACGCTCTCCCAGATAGGCAACATGTACTTCTTTGCTCACTTGCACTTCGGCAGGTGTCCCCGTGAACAGCATCCTCCCCCGTTCGAGGACGAACACCGGATCGCAGTTCGCCATGACGAACGGCATGTCGTGTTCGATAACCACAACTGCGCAGCCAGTGTCGGCGACGACATTGCGTATTCCGGCGGCCAACTCGGCGGCCTCTGATTCCTGGAGACCGGACGTGGGCTCATCGAGGAGCAACAGCCGGGGCGGATCCACGATGGCGCGGGCGAACTCGACCATCCGGGACAGACCGATCGGGAGCGATCCGGCAGGTTCGTCGCGCCGTTCGGTCAGCCCGCATTGCTCGAGGACATCCGCAACCCGCGCTCGTCGCTCCGCCTCGGTTCGGCGCCGAGACGGGGTCCGGACGAGGTCGGCGAGGACTCCCCCGCCGCCGCCGCGCCACTCGAGCGCGGCCAAGACGTTGTCGGTAACGCTCAACCACGCAAACGTCTGCACACGCTGGTAGGTGCGGTGAGCGCCGCGACGGCAACGCGTGGGCACCGAGGCGGAGGTCACGTCCTCACCATCGAGGAAGACCCGCCCCCGGTCGGGACGGCACACGCCCGAGATCACATCGAAGAGGGTGGTCTTACCAGCGCCATTGGGACCGATGAGTCCAGACACTGTCCCTCTGGGGATCGCAAGACTCACTCCGTCGAGGGCCACGATCCCGCCGTAGGAAACGGTCACGTCTCGCAACTCGAGGGCTAACGGCGGGGGGCTCGACGCGTTCCGTTCAGCTGCGTCTTGAGTGTGTAACACCAGCTCCCCCCGGAGTCGTCAGGTTGCGAGGAGCATACGCCCGGGCGCAGATTGATGTCAAGTAGTTGATGCTCAACTAATTGATGGACACCATGTTTTGGAAAAAGGCCTACCGCGCCTGGCTCAATCGCCGCTAGAACTGATCCGGTGCGCGCTAGGTGAGTTACAGTTCCCATATATGACGCGAACGCTGCGACCTACAAAGAGCTCAGAGCAGTCGACGCCTCCCGTGATCGCGGACTACCGACCCAGCGAGTACGGCGAGATTCCATGGCTCGTCAAGCTCGCCGAGCGAGAGGTCGGCAAGAAGCTCGATCATGAGCTGCGCGGGAGCGGTCTCACCAAGTCCCAGTTCGGGGTCCTGCAAGCGCTGGTTCACCTCAAGAAGGCATCCTCGGCCGCTCTCGCCAGGACTGTGTTCGTTAGTCCCCAGGCGATGGTCGGCATAATCGCCGGACTCGAGCGCAAAGCGTTTGTGTCCCGCCGGGCGTCGCAGCCGTCGGCGCGAATCATCGAGGCCACAGTTACCACCAATGGGAAAGCCGCCCTCCGGAAAGGCGAGAAGGGGATACGCCGGGTCGACGACATGATCAGCGCCGAGTTCAGCCCCGACGAGCGCGCCGCCTTCGTCTCGTACCTGAGCCGTTTCGTCGACACGATCAGGCAGGACGGAACGTCGCGTTAACCACACCGGCTCAGCTCATCGGAATGCCGCGAAGCACTTGTTCGAATTGAACACATGGGTCTCCACGAAGGAGCTCCAGCTACGTTCGAGCCCGGCTTCTTCGATGGCGCCGAGAAGACAGAACCAATTGAGCATCTCCTGCTGGCCGGCGGCTTCAATCTCGGCCAAGGTCGCCTCGTGCCAGGGTCGATGGTCGCCCGTGACGAGAGCCTCGTAAAACCGGAGGTCAGCGTCCCGGTCCGGGTAGAGACGCCAGTGCCCGTCGTGAAGGAATCCGTGCGACCAGCTGGACGAGGCGACCAGAGCTACTTTGAGGTCGCTGCGCAAGGCGCAACGAGCGACCGCCCGACCGAGCTCGATGCACCGCTTCGGTGACGGTCCGGGCGGATCCCGCGGGGCCTTGTCACCCGCCGAACCGAAGTAGCTCATGCCTCCCCTTCGAGCAATGGCCATACGCCCATAGCAATTCACCAGCATCGGCACGATCGGGTAGTTGAAGCCGCGGCGGGCGTAGTCAAGGAACATGACGGTGTTGGCCACTGCATGGGGAAACGGCCGATCGCCACGGACCTCGTACGCGTAGGCGATGTCGAATCCCCCCTCGAGCAGTCCCTCGGCCAGCTGCCGGCCGAACCCGGAGTGACCCGATACCGAGTGCTCGTGGTCGGGCGGTTCCGACCAGACATTCGTTACAGGGCCCCTCGGCCCTGACCAGGGTCGGAAGCGAAACCGGTCAGCAGCGACCACGCAGAAGGCCGGCACCACGTCCTCTCGGAACATCTCATACTGGTCGTCGCCCCAGATCAAGACGACATCAGGACCGAATTCGTCCAGGTCTTCACGGACGTGTTCGCAACCGGCGACCAGCGCCGCCCTATGTTCAGCGGCCGCGATCAATCTCTCGTCCAGTTGGGCGCTCATTCCCTCCGGCCATCCCTGCCCGTTCTTGACCGGACCGGGGATCGCCGGGTCGGCCAGCATGTGCTGCAGCGCCCGGTCCATCGACTCGTCCGGCCACGCAAGCGGCGGGAAATGGGTCAGCCCTAGGCCGAGCAGCTCACCCACCGGCGCTGCCATCAAGGCCGAACACCCGCCGGGCATTGCCGGCGAGGATCGCCAGCTGGTCGGCTTCGCTCAGGTGACTGATCTGCGAACGGATCAGGGACCTGCTCTTCGGCCAGCTGGAATCGCCGTGCGGGTAATCGCACTCGGCCATCACGCTGCCGACACCGATCTTCTCTATCGAAGATGCGCCGTGGGCATCCTCGATGAAGCAGCCGAAGACGTGATCACGGAATAACTCGCTGGGTTTCACGTCGAGCGACCCCCGGTTGAACTCCCCCGGGTCCACTGAGCCCATCCCCGTCAGACCGAACCCGGTGCCGGACTTGAGACGTGGGCCGTAGCGGTCAAATACGTAGTCCGCACGCTCCAGGATCGCAGGGATCCACCCGATGCCACCCTCTGAGAGCACTAGCTTGAGGTCGGGATAGCGGACGAAGAGACCGCTGTAGAGCCAGTCGGCCATCGTGGCGGCCGCATTGGTCGACGGCAGCGTGGCGGTCACGAGCGGTGGCGCGTCGGCCGAGGTGAAGGGGAGCTTCGAGGAGGACCCGATATGTGTGCACACGGGCATACCGGCCTCGGCGCATGCCGCGAACACGGGGTCCCAGTACCTGCGACGATCGTGCACCGAAGGCAGGCCGAGTGCCGCAGGGTTCTCAGAGAACGTGACGGCTCGGGCTCCTTTGGCGGCACCGCGCTCCACCTCCGCCTGCGCCAGACCAGCATCCCAGAGCGGAAGGATTATCATCGGAATGAGACGGCCAGGAACAGCCGCGCACCACTCGTCCAACATCCAATCGTTGTACGCCCGGACGCACATGAGGGCGAGTTCCTTGTCCTCAGCTTCGCTGAACTCCTGGCCGCAGAAGCGCGGAAATGACGGGAAGCAGACCGACGCTGCGACCCCCGCCGCGTCCAAGTCATTGACGCGGGCATGCGGCTCATAACACCCGGGACGCAGCTCCTCGTAGTGCTCGGGGAAATCGACGAGGTCCCGCTTGCCCGACCCTTGACCGAAGAGACGTCCCCCGAGCTCGGCTAGAGCTTTTCGCCGCTTCCCGTAAACCCAGACGACCTTGCCGTCCTCTTCGATCGTGTGCGGTACGGCATCGTGCAGCTTGGCCGGCAGCCTTGACGTCCACACGTCCGGTGGCTCGACGACATGATCGTCGACGGAGATCATGAGCGCGTCGTTGGCGGAATCGACGACGGGCGAGGCGGCGGTCACGAAGATCTCCTTCAGGACAGCGACAAGTGCGGTGGCACCGGCAGGGAGGACAGACCGAGAAACGACAATGCAGCAAGGGTGCGTATAGCGATCACTTCATCGGGAGCTAGCGCGGTGGCTTCGTCCACGACGTAACCGGGCGGCTTGTCGAAGAACGGATAGTCGGAACCGACGAAGACCCGTTTCGCCCCGACGAGAGCAATCAGCTCGTACAGCGTTCTCGGTTCGTAGGTGAGACAATCGAACCAGATCGAGCGCATCGATTCTTGTGGAGAAGCGCTCAGCGCGACCCTCTCGCCGCCGGCCGACCAGAAGGCCGCCATGCGGGGAAGGTGCAGAGGAAGGGTGCCACCACCGTGGCTGGCCCCCAGCCGTAGACCGGGGCATCGCTCGACGAGTCCATTGGCCACGACCACGGCAAGAGCCGTGCCTATCTCGGCCGGGAAGTTCACCGCAGCCGACATTGCACCGTCGGCGACGGCACCCCAGTAAGGAGGATGGAATGCATGGACGAACACAGCGAGCCCGTGTCGGGCGGCCGCGTCGAAAAACGGTAGGTAACGCATCGATCCGACACTCTCACCCAGGATGTTGGACCCGATTTCGACACCGAGCAGTCCCAGCGCCTTGATCGCAGCCAGGGCGTCGACGGCTGCGGAGACGTCCTGCAGGGGGACGATCCCGAACCCCGCGAATCGGTGGGGAGCGGCGGCGACCATCGACGCCACGCCCTCGTTGACCGCGGCGCAGAACGATGCGCCAGCTACCGGCTCAGCCCAGTAACTGAAAAGCTCGGGCATCGGCGAGAGAACTTGGAAGGCAACCCCTGCTCGATCCATGTCCTCAATGCGTGCTCCGACATTCCATGCCGCGGCCCGTACCGTACGGAAGAGCTCGCCGCGAACCATTACCCGCCCGCTGGAGGCGGCCTCAGACGGGCCATCGAGAACAAGCGATGGAAATCTGTCGCCGTGGCCGAACGGAAGACCCACCGGAACGACGTGCGTGTGGACGTCGATCGCAGAAGCGGTCACAGCGCCAATTTCGCATTGCCCTTCTTCGATGTCAACATGTTAACACCGAGGGCGCGGATGTTTGTCAACTGGTTGATATAGTGATACCGTCGGGCTCCAGAGTCGGAGGAGCGTCTATCGGATGGCTGACGGAGGGGGAAAGCGATGGCCGTCGTAGCGTTCAGTGATCAAGAGTTCTTGCGCGATCCGTATCCGGCGATTGCAGAGCATCGCCACGAAGGAATCGTGCCCAACATCGATCAAGGCGGTTGGTGGGTGCTCGACTCCGACACCATCTGGCAGATGATCCGAGATCCAGCCCTCGCCAATGATCCTGCTTCAGCGGACCCAGACGCTCCGATCACCAAGGTGTTCCGCGAAGCGCGGCTTTCGATGTTCTACCTCGACCCTCCGGACCACACCCGCGTTCGTGGGTCGGTGAAAGCGGACTTCACGTCCCGTCGCGTCGTCGATTTCACCGAAGGCATCACAGCCACAGCGGCAGCTCTCCTCGCCCGTCTCCCGGATCGAGGCCGCGTGGATATCGCAGCTGAGTACGGAGACGAATTGCCGCTGACTGTGATGGGCGACTTCCTCGGTGTCGAGCCGGAACGCCGAGGTGAGTTCGCCAAATGGGCACTCATCCGCATAGGCGGCATGTTCGACCCTAAGCGAGCGAATCAGGACTGGGCGGATGCTACCGAGGCGCTTCGCACTTACTTCGGGCATCGCCTCACACAGGCGGCCGGCGACGGGTCGTCGGGGCTGATCGATCGCCTCGCCGGCGTGACCGAACTGGACGACCAGGAAAAAGTGGACCTTCTCCTGGTCATGCTCGGCGCGGGCATCATCACTACCGCCGATCTGATCGGTAACACGCTGCACGCGCTCCTGTCGCATCCGGGCGAGCTCGCTTTGCTGCGGGAGCGACCGGACCTGATCCCAACCGCCATCGAGGAGACCCTTAGATACGACTCGCCAGCCCTGTCGGTCGGGCGCATCCTGACTGAGCAGCGGGACCTGTTCGGCCACACCTTGCCGGCCGGAACGTGGCTCCGAATCATGACCGCAGGCGTCGGCCGGGACCCCGAGCGCAATCCGGACCCCGATCGCTACCATATCGAGCGACCCTTCCGCGAGCACTACGCGTTCGGTGGCAGCGCGCACTACTGCCTGGGTCTGCATCTCGGGAAGCTCGAGGCCAAGATCGCCGTCGAGATGCTGCTCGATCGCTACGAGTCATTGGAGTTGGCGCCCGAACCAGAGTCGGCGACGCGGCGAAACATGCCCGGCTTTCGCGGCTTCGAGCACCTCCGCATCGACGTCGCGTGACTCCGGCATGAGGATCGGCATCAATGGCAACCGTCTAGTCGCAACCGGCGACTTGGAGACCGTAGTGCAGCACGCTGCGCGCGTAGCAGCCGACGGGCTGGCCAGTTACTGGTTGGCGCAGCACCCGGCGGGTGCCCTGGATGCCATCACCGCCCTGACGGTGGCCGGCTCCCGATTACCGCCGCTCGAGTTGGCTACCGGCGTCGTCCCGATTTGGGCTCGACACCCCGCAGCGCTTGCAGCCCAGACCCGTACAGCAGCCCAGGCAATTCCTGGCGGGTTCACCCTCGGCATTGGGACGTCGCACCCGGCGATGGCGAGACACCATCTTGGTTTCGACTTCGACCGCATCACCAGAAGATTGAGCGAGTACCTCCAGGTCCTCGTGCCGCTCCTAACCACCGGGCGCGTAGATTTCCACGGCGACTTCTACAGCTGTGAGACGACCTTCCCTTCCACCTCGACACCGCGCCCGAGCGTGCTCGTGGCTGCGATGGGTGAGCAAGCCCTCAAGTTGGCCGGGCGCCACGCTGATGGAACGGTGGTTTCCTGGACGGGTCCCAAGACAATTCGGACACACATCATCCCCGTCATCTCTGAGGCGGCCGCCGCGGTTGACCGACCGAGGCCGCGCGTGGCCGCCGTGTTCTCGGTCTGCGTCACCGACGACGTCGCCCGGGCACGAGAGGCGGTCCAGCAGTGGTTCGACTTCCACGGGCGGGCCCCCTCGTACGAGGCGATGATCGCCCGCGAAGGAGTCGCGTCAGCCTGTGACCTCGCCCTTATCGGACCGGAATCCGAAGTCGAAGCGCGAATCGAAGAGTTGGCGGCGATCGGCGTCGACGACCTTGTCGTCGGAGAGGTCGAGCCGCCTGACGCGGGCGAAGGCCTTCGCACGCGCGCGTTCCTAGCCAAGTTGGCACGGGGGCAGAATTCCCCCCGGGCGGGCGGGTGAGCACCGCTCACCCGCCGCGGCCCGCGGACGATTACCGTCTCGAGAATCAGCTGGCCGCCATGGACGGCATAGTGGCGATGTCGGGTGTCCACGCCCTGCTGCGTGCCCCTCTCGACACGGTACGCGCTGACCGTGCTGCCGGAAAGCGGGCCGCCGGCGTCGTTTGCGGGTACCGCGGTTCGCCGCTGGGGACCGTCGATTTGACGTTCCGCGCTCATCAAGCAACCTTCGACGCGGACGACGTCCGTTTCGTCAACGGAGTCAACGAGGAGCTGGCGGCCACACTCTTGTGGGGAACGCAGCGTGTCCTGACCGACGACACCCGGACTGTCGATGCTGTCGTCGGGCTTTGGTACGGGAAGGGCCCCGGCCTCGATCGTGCGGGCGACGCCCTGCGCCACGCCAACGTTTCGGGCGTTCCGCCGACGGGTGGGGTCGTCGTCGCCGTGGGCGACGACCCGGAGTGCAAGTCGTCCACCTTGCCATCAGCTAGCGAGTGGGCTCTCGCCGACCTCGGTATGCCGACGTTGTACCCGTCGTCGGTGCAGGAAGTGTTGGATTTCGGACGGCACGCCTACCGAATATCACGCGCTTGCGGCTCGTGGGTCGGATTGAAGATCCACACCGACGTCGCCGACGGATACGCGAGCGTCCAGGTCGGGACCCCGCTCCCGGCCGTCCCCGCGTTCTACGAGCCCGGCGCTGACGGGACTCCGTGGGTGGCGCGTAACGACGACCGCCTGTTCGCCCCGACCTCTGTGGAACTCGACCGTCAGGTCTACACGACCCGGCTGGCAGCCGCCCATCACTATGTTCGGGAGGCTGAGTTGGATCGGACGGTCGGCCCGGTCGGGGCCCGTCTCGGAGTTGTGGCCGCGGGCAAGGTGTTTGGTGACACCGTGACCGCGCTAGGCGCACTGGGGATAGACCAGGACCAGTTCGGAGACTTCGGGATCCGTTTGTACAAACCTGCACTGCTCTGGCCGCTCGAACCCGACGCCCTTGCCGCTTTCGCGGCGACGGTCGAGGAAATCGTGATCGTCGAAGACCACCGGAACTTCCTCGAGCGTCAAGTGAAGTCCCTGCTGTACGGGCGCTCCGAAGTCCCGGTCCGTGGCATTGTTCGTCACGGCGCATCTCCAAACGCGGTACTGGAACCGGACGTGGAGTCGATCGGTGAGACTCTTCGCGCGGTGCTCAGTTCATTCGTGGCACCGGAACGGTTGCGTCCCCCGCGCCGCCGCCTACCGGTTGCCAGCTCTGTCACGCTGCCCGGACGAACCCCCTACTTCTGCTCCGGCTGCCCGCACAACCGCTCCACCGAGGTCCCAGAGGGCTCGATCGCCGGGGGAGGAATCGGTTGCCACGGCATGGCTCTCTTCACCCGCAATCGCGCGACGGGCACGACTCAGATGGGGGGCGAGGGGGTGCACTGGGCGGGCGCGTCGACCTTGGCGCTG
>CAZCCS010000018.1:0-15299 GCA_964497005.1 uncultured Acidimicrobiaceae bacterium
GAAGTTCAGTGCCCCGACCACGCCCGGCGCCAAGGCAGGTCAGGCGCGCGCGGCGGCGGCACAGGGCCCGGCCGCCCCGGCGTGCCTGCCGTCTTGCAGCTACGGGCCTCAGGACATGTGGTCGCTGTACCACATGCCGTCTTCCAACCTTGGCCAGGGGCAGTCGATCGCGGTGTTCGGTGAGGGCCAGACTGCCGACGTGATCTCGAACCTGCGGGTCTTCGAGCAGCAATACAAGCTTCCCACCGTCCCGGTGACCGTGAAGAACGTCTTACCGGGGCCTTTTTCCGATGACTCCGGTCAGGTTGAGTGGGACCTCGACACCCAGGCGAGCACGGGTATGGCCCCCGGCGCCTACGGCCTTGACCTCTACTTCGCCAACTCGCTCTTCGACGCTTCGGTCGAGAGCCTGTTCACCGCGTGGGTCAGCGACCCGGCCGGCCCGAGCCAGGCGAACGCATCCTTCGGCGAGTGCGAGACAAACCTGACCAACCCGGTTACCGGCCCCCTCGCCCAGATGCCCTACGGCGTGGCGCTGGGCGACGAGCTCCAGCCGGTCGCCGAGCAGACCCTGCTTCAGGCGGCCGCCGAGGGCCGGACCCTGTTCTCGTCCGCCGGTGACACCGGGTCGTCCTGCCCGGTGCTGATTCTTCCGGTAGTGGGTGCGGGCAACGGAGTCGCCAACCAGGTCGTCCCTCTTCAGAACTATCCCTGCGCGAGTGACTACGCGGTGTGTGTCGGCGGAACGGTCCTGTGGTCTGACGGCGGCAGCCCGCCGCAGCGCGCCATCGAGCGGGCCTGGGAGTTCACCGGCGGGGGAGCCGCCCTGTTCCAGGCCGAGCCCGCCTTTCAGAAGCCGGTGAGCGCGGTCAACGTCCCGTGCCTGATCGACGAAAACGGCAACGCCTTCGCGCAGGGGACCGTCTGCCGGGGTGCTCCCGACGTCGCGGCGATGTCGGGTGACGTCAGCGACAACGGATACAACATCGTCGAGAACGGGTCGTTGACCCCGGGCGCCGGGGCGGGGACGAGCCTCAGCTCGCCTCTTTGGGTGGGCATGTGGACCCGGATCCAGGCTGCAGCGCCTCCCGTTATCACCCAGACCGTCGCCGCCAAGGGCCGCTCGAAGCACGCCGCCGCCACGGCCAGCTACCCGGGGCTCGGGTTCGCCGACTGGCCGATCTACCGGGCAGCCGAGAGCCCGGCCTACGGGAACGACTTCTTCGATGTCACCCTCGGCACCAACGGCTTGTACCACGCCACAACCGGCTGGGATTACGTCTCCGGATGGGGCGTCCCGGATGTCACCAACCTGATGCAGACCCTGGACGGGACCACCACGCCCGCGAACGACGTGCTCCCTCCGGCCCCGACGCCGACGCCCAACCCCTGCAACGCGCTTTGGCAGAACGACGCGCACACCGCGTCCGACCCGCTCGGCAATAGCGACCCTCAGCTGACCCTTATGCAAGGCGACATGGCGCCGAGCGCCGACGGCAAGTCCCTAGTGGTGAAGATGACCGTCGACAACCTCAGCGCGACGCTTCCGCCCGGAGCGACCGGGGAGGACTGGTACAGCACCTGGACCTACAAGGGGACCGAGTACTTCGCCCAAGCCCAGCTGGGTCCCATCCCCGGATCAGCGCCGGCGTTCTCGGACGGAACCGTTCAGGTGGTGGGGTCGAGCCATCAGTTCCAGACCGCGAACACCGACACCGGCTCGTTTGTGACCGGCAAGGACGGCGTGGTCGAGATCGTTGTGCCGCTCGCCAACGTCGGTTCCCCGCCGGCCGGAGCCGTCCTGTCCGGGCCCGCTGGGGAGACCGACATCGAGATCGGAGTCCCAGCGAACCCGACCGGGCTGGGAGCAGCCTCCCTGCAGAAGGTCGACAGCGGGGGGCCTAGCAACAACTACACCGTCGGCACCACCACCGGGACCAGCGGCTGCACCCTGCCTGGGTAACTCAGGGGTTCAGCCGATCTGCAAGTCGAACGGTATGCCGCGAGCGACTGGAGGGCTGACCGTCTCCCCGTTTACGGTCAAGCCGACCGCGGTCGGGTTGCCGAGCCTCAACCAGGTCGGGCCCGCGACCGTCCAGGACTGCCCGGGCACGAGAGTCCCCTGGAACAAAAGGTCTCCGTTCGGCCCGGCGCGTCGCGCCTGGATCCAGCAGTAGCCGCTCGCGTTGAGGACCACCTGGATGGGACCGCTGACCTGGTAGACGGCAGAGGTCGAGGAGGTCATCTCGAGCAGCGCTGCAGGTGTGCTAGGTGTCGCAGGCGTCGCAGGCGTCACAGGTGTTTGACCGACCTGTTGCTGCCCGGCCGAGCCCGAAGCGGAGGGAGGCGGAGCGGGACCGCCGCGGCCGGCCGGAACGTTGCTCGACGCCCGGTTGTGGGCGTTTCCATTCCCCCCGCCGGCGCTCGCCAGAAGACCGGCGAGAGCGGACACCAGAAGCACCGCCGCTGCGGCCCCGGTGGCGAGTCGGGGCCGGCGCCGCACCTGGCCGACAGCCGCGGCGCCTGCCGGGGCGAGATGAGATCGCCGGCGCCAAAGTTGGTCGAATGCGGATCGTGCACGGGAAAGCAATGGCGAGAACAGCCCGGACGGCGACGGGTCACCTGCTTTGTCGTCGCCTGCTATTTCGCTGCCGGATCTGTCGTTGACGGAGGGGTCGGCGTCGATGGCGGCGAGGGCGTCGATGGCGTCGAAATACAACATGCCCGTCGACGAAGCGGCGGACCGCTTGGCAGGAATGGTTGGTAGAACCGGTCGAGTCGCCGGATGAGAAGGGGCCGGCGCCGTTTCAGATCCGTCCCCAGACAACCGCTCCCGAACCAGCTTCACGCTCGGCCCGGGTAACACTTGGTGGGTCGGCGGCCGCGGGTCTGACGTCTGCCTCGCGGGGGCCGGGTCGCCGGCGTCTGGGTCCGTTGTCCCTGAGACTGTCGCTGAATGTGTCCCTGTGTCGGGAGGCTCTCCTGCGGGTCCCTTCCCCCGGCGCGGGCGTGACCGGAGTTGTGGTGGCGCTGACGGCGCCAGAGCCGCATAACTGTCTCGCACGACGCGAACCGCGCTCTTGGAGGAAGGCGCTTCGGGCGGGTGATCGGGTCTGGCGTGTTCTGCTGCGAGCCTGCCCATGGTCGCGAGAGCGCGGTGCTGTTCCTGCACGCTGTGCCAGGAAGTACGCCGTACGCGGACTTTCATCGCCGCACCTCCAATGAACAGAATCGCCAATGCGAGGAACACCTCGGTCCCCACGAGCGGATCGTACGGCGACGGAGGTGCAATTCGTGCGCGCTTTTGGTCTACCCGTTACCGAAATTTCCGCACACGTTCCGCGCAGAGTCCTGCCGGCGCAGATCCGGTCATAAGCCCTAACTCCGCCAGTACGTGTCTGAAGGTGAAAACGGGCCCAGGTTGGGCGTCCGTTGCTAAAGCGGGCGTCCCGGAGGCACGAAAATCAGGTCAATGTCCCGGGGGTACGGCGTCGGAGGGGTGCGACCTAACCGTCGTTCGGCGCGGTTTCCCGTGCGCCTTCTCTCCGCTTCGGGGTGGGCGCTCTCAGCCGGGAAAGACCGTCAACCAGGAAGTCAGGCTCGAACATGAAGTCAAGGTGGATCTGGGGCGCCGGCAAGTCGGCTTGGGCGCGGGTCGGGGGCAAATCGGCTTGGGCGCGGGCCATAGCCGTGACCGCGGTTTCGGCGACCGCGTTCGCGTCGCCATTGTTGGTCGACGCGACCCAGGCGGCTGCGGCCACGACGGCGCAAGCTACGCAGCCCGTAATCCTTTTGTCCGACGGCTCCGCGAGCGCGGTCAATGCCGCCCAAGCGGTCGGCGGATCCGTTGTCAACGACTTCCCGGACGCCGGCGCGGTCGAGGCTTCCCTCAACAGCACTGCATTGACCACGCTGGCGAACTCTCCGGGCATCACCGCCGTTCCGGATGTGCAAGTCAGCCTTCAGGACGCGCCGGCAGTATCCACCGCGCCGCACACTCCGTCAGCCGTCTTCCCGCAAGAGACAGGCGCCGATCTGCTTGCCCAATCGGGGAACACCGGTCAGGGCGTGACCGTCGCGGTCCTCGACACGGGCATCGACAACCTTCCCGACTTCAGCGGCCGTCTGGTCGGCGGTGTCGACCTGACCGGCGAGGGAAATCCGTTCCAGGACAGCTATGGACACGGGACGTTCGTCGCAGGCCTGATCGCCGGTAATGGCGCATCGTCTGGCGGGCAGTATCGGGGAGAGGCTCCCGGCGCCAACCTCGTAGCGATCAAGGTCGCAGGCGTGAGCGGGGTCACGACCCTCGGCACGGTCCTTGCCGGCGTGGAATGGGCCATCAGGCACCAAGCCGACTACGGGATCAAGGTCCTCAACATGTCGGTGGGCTTCGAGTCGTTGACTTCCACCGTGCTCAACCCGCTGGACCGAGCCGTCGAGGCGGCATGGAAGGCCGGCATAGCCGTCGTGGTGTCCGCCGGAAATGCAGGACCCTTCAATGGCACCATCCTCTCGCCCGGGGACGATCCACTGGTCATCACCGCCGGTGCTGTTGACGACAACGCCACCCCGGTGGTCACCGACGACTCCATGACCGACTTCAGCAGCGTGGGGCCAACCGCCGTGGATGGGTGGGAGAAGCCCGACCTGGTGACTTCGGGTCGCTCGGTCATCAGCCTTGCCGCCCCCGGGTCCACGGTGTACCTCACCAACCCGTCGGCCCGGATCGGTAGCGGGAACTTCGTCGGATCGGGCACGTCCTTCAGCGCTGCAATCACCAGCGGGGCTGCTGCCCTGGTCGCCGCAGCCAACCCGGGGGCAACGCCGAACCAGCTCAAGGCCAGGCTCCTCGGCACGGCCGGGCACGGGCCGGTGGGCAACCCCTTCGTCGACGGGCACGGGACCCTCAATGCGTACGCCGCTGCGACCTCTGCGCCCATGGATCTCCAGCAGTCGACGAGCGGCCTGCGTCCGACCCGGCCCGGAAGCAACATCTCCCTCGCTCCGAATCGTCAGGTCGATTCGTGGAACCCGGCTCTTTGGACCGGTGCCGCGTGGAACGGTGCGGCGTGGAACGGTGCTGCTTGGAACGGGGCCGCGTGGAACGGTGCAGCCTGGAACGGCTTTACCTGGAGCGGAGCGGCTTGGAATGGTGCTGCGTGGAACGGGGCAGCCTGGAATGGTGCTGCGTGGAACGGAGCAGCTTGGAACGGTGCGGCTTGGAACGGGAGCTCCTGGACCGGAGCGGCCTGGAACGCCAACGCTCTCAGCGGAGTAGCAGTAGGCGGCGCGGGGACGGCGTGGAACGGAGCTGCCTGGAACGGGGCTGCGTGGACCGGGGCCGCGTGGAACGGGGCCGCGTGGAACGGGGCTGCGTGGAACGGGGCTGCGTGGAACGGGGCTGCGTGGAACGGGGCTGCGTGGAACGGAGCGGCGTGGAACGGGGCGGCCTGGAACGGAGCGGCGTGGAACGGTGCAGCCTGGAACGCTTCGTCTTGGAGTTAGGCGTCAGGCGGAGTCTCGCTCGTCAAAACTGAGCCTCCCCTGGCCGACGCGCGCCATCGTCGCGGCGTCAGTGGTCGGGGGTCTCCTGATCCTGGCCGACGCGGTATCCGATCTGCACTCGGTGACCTCGATGCCGGCTCATCAATGGTTTGTGGCGAGCGTGCTTTGCGCGCTCGTGACGGCCAGTTGGATCCGCCCCCTCCTCCTTTACCGCCATAACCAGTCGGAGGCCTTCCACCTCGACGAGGGATTCTTCGTTGTGCTGGCGCTTCTGGTTCCCGTGCCGGCGACCGTCGGGACCTTCGCCATCGCGACGCTGTTGTCTCAATGTTTGAAGAGACGGCCGCTGGTGAAGTCGATGTTCAACTTCGGGCAGGTCCTGGTCTCCGCCGGCCTCGGACTGGCGGTGTCGCACTTACTCGGGGGCCCGTCCGGATCGATCACTCCGAGGACTTTGGGAGGCGCAGTTCTCGGAGGGGCGGTGTACTTCGCGGTGAGCCACGGGTCCGTCGCCAGCGTGCTCGTATCGACCGGCTCGACTTGGCGCGCATGCCTGCTCGACGATCTCTCCGTACAGCTGGAACTGGTGATATCCGGGATGCTCGTCGGTTGCGTGTTCGCGATAACCACCTGGGCTCTGCCGTGGGGTCTCGCCATCGCTGTGCCTCTCCTGATCACCTTCCGGCTCGTCGTGGCCGCCCAGTTCCGGGCCTATCACGACCGGGAGAGGCTTCAAGGTCTGTTTGACGTGACTCTCGAGGCGAACCGCCGACTGCAGGCCGACTCGATCCTGGAGACGATCGTCACCTCGGCTCGGGGGCTGCTCCGCTGCAACGAAGCTCGCCTGGAGGCGGCCCCCCCGTCGCCAGCCACCATGGCGGCGCCAATGCAGGCCGACGGTTCGGGGCAGTGGCTGGTCGTCGCGGGCCGGCGCCGTGAGGAGCCCTTCGACCGGGCTGACCGGACCCTCCTCGATGCCATCGCAGCGGTCGGGTCGGGCGCGCTCACCAACGCAGAGCTGTACAGGCAGATCCGCTTCGAGCAGGAGCGACTCGGTTCGATCGCATTGAGCATCGGCGAAGGCGTGTGCGCCGTCGATCTCGAGGGACGGATCACCTTCGTCAACCCTGCCGCTATCGAGATCGTCGATCTCCCGGGATGCGCTGCCGATGGCGGCGAGGTGACTGTCGCCGAATCGCAGCGCGCGCCGGACTTCCTTCTCGTGCCGGCACGTGCGGCGATCCAGCTTGGACGGGTAGTCCGCGAAGACGACGTCGAGCTCCCCGGACGCGGGGGCGGAACGGTGCCTGTCGCTTATACGGCATCGCCCATCTTTGACAATGGCAAGGCCGTCGGAGCTGTCATCGCGCTGAGGGACATCACCGAGCGCAAGGCGTATGAAGACGAAATGACCCGCCACGCGTTCTATGACAGCCTCACCGGTCTGGCGAACCGGCGGTTGCTTGTCGAACGGCTCGAACGAGCGCTCCTCCGATCCCAGCGGGACGGGAGGATCCACGCGCTGATCTTCGTCGACGTCGATCGGTTCAAGAGCATCAACGACAGCCTCGGCCACGGCATCGGAGACGACCTTCTGGTCGCCATCGGGGCCCGAATGAGAGAGGCCGTGCGCGGCTACGACTTGCTCGCCCGCTTCGGTGGAGACGAGTTCGTGCTGCTGATGGAGGACGTCACCGGCGTCGACCAGGTCGTGGCCGCAGCCCGCCGGCTCTGCGCTGCGGTTGAGAGACCGCTGGTCCTGACGGACGGGTACGAGGTCGTCGTCAGCCTCTCCATTGGTATCGCTCTCACCGAACCCGGCCGGACCGCCGACGACATGCTCCGCAATGCCGACGTCGCGATGTACGAAGCAAAGGTAAAAGGCCGTGGCGGAACCTATGAGGTGTTCGACACCGCGGCGATGGGAACGCGGTCGGCGGAGCGGCTTGACCTGGAGGTCGCGCTCCGCAAGGGGATGGAGAGGGGGGAACTGGAGGTCTACTACCAGCCCTTCTACTCGATCCCCGATCAGCGGATAGTGGGTGCCGAGGCGCTGGTCCGGTGGTGGCACCCGGTTCATGGCCTCATCGAGCCGGGACGATTCATTCCGATGGCGGAAGAGACGGGGCTGATCCTTCCGCTCGGTAGATACGTCCTCGAGTACGCGTGCCGCCAAGCGATTGCGATCAAGGAACGGCTGTGGGTCCAGGTACCGATCAGCGTCAACCTGTCGCCCCGCCAGTTCCAGCACACCGGCCTGTTAGCCGATGTCACCGGCGCACTTGAGGCGACCGGTCTTCCACCCGAGATGATCACTTTCGAGATAACCGAGAGCATGGTCATGAACGACCTCGCCAGAGCCCAGGACGTGATGAAGAAGCTGAACAGTCTCGGGGTGCGCCTGGCCATCGACGACTTCGGCACGGGTCACTCGTCTCTCAGCTACCTGAAGCGCTTCCCGGTCCAGGAGGTCAAGGTCGACCGCATCTTCGTTGAGGGCGTCGCCAACGACCCTGTCGACTCGGCGATCGTCCGCGCGGTGATCGAGCTGGCCTCGGCCATGAACATCACTGCCGTCGCCGAAGGGGTGGAGACGCCCCAGCAGCTCGAGTCCCTCCGTGCGCTCGGTTGTCACGTGGCGCAGGGGTACTACTTCTCCCGGCCGTTGCCTGCCTCGGAGTTCGAGAGCTTGCTCAGTGGCGGCCTCGCGGCGGTGTCGAGGAGTTCGCCGGCGGCGGCTGGACATCCCGCCCCGTGAACGAGCTTGGCTGAGGCGCTCGCCGCACGACGATTCAATACACGGTTTCGGGCGTAGCCTCTACGGGATCAGCCCAATCGTGCTCGCTTCCCTGTTCGGCCTTTCCGCGAACCAAGCGCTGGTCGTCCTGTTCGTGCTCCTCCCGTTTGCGGTCGCCGCGGTGATCGTGCCCTTCGTCGCGTGGCGATCGCGCAACTGGCCGAAGCCCGTTCTCACCTCCGAGATCCTGGCGACCGGCGAGCGGGCGACGGGGGAGATCCAGGCGGTCAAGGTGCTCGGCACCATCGTGGACCTCCGCCCGATGGTCCGGCTCAACCTGAACGTGTCGGCGTACGGCGGCGAGGAGCCGTTCGAGCTGGAAGTCGTCCAGTCCTTCCCCCGCTCGGTGATATACGGCCTGCGTCCGGGCGAGCGGGTGGAGATGCGGCTCACCCCGGACCACACCGCTGGTGCGGTGGTCTGGGACCCGGGCTACTGAAGCTGGTCCTGCAGACCTTCCCCGACGGTCGCTCGTGCAAAAGTGGCCAGAGTTGAGCGGCGGGGCGCCGGCGGCAAGTGCAATCGTGGCCACTTCCGCAGCTTCCGCCGTAGGCGAGGTGGCCAGAGTTGGGCTCAGGGCTGCGGCAGCCATCCCCAACACTGGCCACTTATGCATGCGACTTATCTTTGGCGAGGGCCTGTCGCCGGGGACCTCTTGGAGGATGGTCGATTTATCGGGTTGGAGGTGCAGTCCCGATGCGACCGAACTTCGGTGGTCGCTTCTCCATGAAGGAGCTCACTCCCTCCTTGAAGTCCGGGCGGGCGAAGCTCTCGATCATGAGCCGCCGAGCCTCGCGCTCGGCTGGGCCGAGCCGTTCGGTCAGGTGTTCGTACACCTCACGCTTCATGATGGCCAGAGATTCCGGCGAGCATCTCGCAGCGAGATCCTCGATGTAGCGCCGGCTCCGGGGGACCACCTCGTCGGCCGGCAAAGCTTCGTTGACCAGCCCCATGCTTGCCGCTTCGGTTCCGCTCACCCGACGGGAGGAGAACAGTATGTCGAGTGCGCGCCCCGTGCCCACGATCCGCGGCAGCAGCCAGCTGATACCCCACTCGGCGACGAGCCCCCGCTCAGCGAAAGCCGTCAAGAGGGGGGCGTCGGCGGCCATGAACCGGATGTCGCAGCAGAGGGAGATCGGTACGGCCATGCCGGCGATCGGGCCGTTTATGGCGGCCACGATCGGTTTCTTCACCGCCATCAGGTAGGTGTACTCACCGGAGAAGTCATCCGGGAGAGGCTCGCGGGTCTCCACTTCCAGCCCCGGGAAATCGGTCTCGAGCCGGCCTCCCTCGGTGAGGCTGGCGAGATTGTTCATATCGGCGCCGGCGCAGAAAGCCCGGCCCGCGCCGGTGATGATGATCCCGACCACGGAGTCGTCAGATTCTGCTCGTGCTACTGCGTGGCGGACCTCGGCGGCCATGCGCTGCGTCCAGGCATTCAGAAACCGCGGACGGTTCAGCGTGATGGTGGCAACGGGATCCTCGACCTCGTAAAGGATCTCCTCGTACACGGTTGTCTCGTACCCCTCAGACCCTGCGCACCTTCACCGCGGTGCCGTAAGCGCATATTTCAGTCCAGTTACCGCCCATCTCGCTGGTGTCGAACCGCATGGCTACCACGGCGTCAGCGCCCTTCATCTGCGCTTCCATGACCATCCGTTCGATGACTTCCTGGCGGCTGGCGGTGAGGTTCTTCGTCATGCCCTTCAGCTCGCCGCCCGCCAGAGCCTTGAGGCCCGCTCCGATCTGCGAGCCGAAGTTTCGGCTCCGGACCGTCAGACCGAATACCTCCCCGAGCACCTCGGTCACCTCGTAGCCGGCGAGGTCGTTCGTTGTGGTGATGAGCATGCGAGCAGGCTAGCCGTGACTGCTGTCACCGAGCGGCTGAGGCCGACCCTCGAATGCGCGCATCCATACGGGTCGCTCTTTAAACTGGCCCCTGCCTCTCCCACAGGCGGTAGGGAGGCGTGGCGCGCGCCGAGCACCCAGGTGCGCTTCCCCACCAGCGAGCGGCGCTGGCAGGCGCTGACGGCAGCGAGCGCGAGGTGACCGGCATCGAGTCCGCGATCCTCGGCCGGCGGTGACGGCGTAACTTGCTGGGCCGAAGGTCTGCTATCTGTTGATCCAAGCTCAAAAGAAGAGAGGCGAGATGCAGGTCGACGCAATCCTCTGCAACCACGCGGAAGCAGTGAACAACCAGCTCTACGTCTCCGGTGGGGGAATCGAGCTAGCGCAGGCGCCGGCCGGCGCCGCGCCTCCCTTCGCGGTGACCCTGGGGATCGGAATGGTGCTGACGGTCGGATGGGCCGAGACCAACGAGCAGCACCAGGTCGACATCGAGCTGCTCACCGAAGACGGAGTGCCCGTTGACGTTCCAACTGGACCGGGGATCTTCGCCCCCTTGAAGGTGCAGTCGGCCTTCAACGTCGGGCGGCCACCGACTCTCGCGGTTGGGGACGACCAGCACGTGTGCCTGGCGGCCAACTTCCCCGGACTGCCACTTCCAGTGTTCGGGAAGTACGAGTTCGTGATCCAGGTCGACGGCAAGGTCGAGCGGACCCTGCCCTACCGGGTTACCGCGGCGGCCAGCACTGGCACGGTCGCTACCTGACATGAGCATCGCGGACAGTGAGGCCCGAAAGGCCTTCGATGAACTGATCGTGTCGTTGCAGGAGGCCGCCGACCGGTTCTGCGGGCCCGAGTGGGGGCTCATGTCGCCGGACGACGTCGCCGGAGGTCTGAGAGTCCTGGCCCATCTGCTCGAGGGGGGATTGGTGGGCCATTTCGAGGATGACCCGCGCCAGCCCGTCTTCCGCCAGATCGTCACATCGACAAGAAAGAGCCTCGGCGACAACGCGGACGCCATCTACTTCGACGCCGCGGTGTCTCCCGAGCACGAGTACCGGATCACCGGTCGCACCGCCGGTGCGGTGTACGTCTCGTTCACTGTTGAGGCGGGGGGTATCGGGGGTGCCTTTCCGAAACGCACCGCCGGCGTGCTCAACGACACCCAGTTCGACGTGGACCCCGATGGACGGTTCGAGGTCTTCCTCGGCGGTCTGGCACAGGAACGGAACTGGATCGCGCTCGACGGCGATGCCACCAGAATCACCAGCCGCCACTACTTCGAGCAGGAAGCGTCTGCCGCGGTGCCGCCGATACCCGACCTGGCACTGCAGATAGAACTGGTTGGCGGTTCGGCCCCCCTGCCTCCCCCGAACGATTCGTCGGTGGCTGCGGGGTTGCGGAGGGTTGAGCGCTACGTCAGGTCGCGCTCATTGGAGCAGACCAAACCAGGCGATGGTGATCAGCCGGCGTTCGTGTCGCGGGAGCTCAACCTTTTTCCAAAACCGATCCCGCCCGGCGACCACGCCCTCGCTGCGGCGGACGCCGCCTACAGCATGGCGCCTTATTTTCTGGGGCCAGACGAAGCGCTGGTGATGACCGGGCGCTGGCCGGAGTGCCGCTGCGCCAACGTGTCGCTGTGGAACCGTCACTTGCAGACCTACGACTTCGCCCACCGGCAGGTGTCGCTCAACCGGGCGCAGACCCTGCCCGAGCCCGACGGCACGTTTCGAATCGTTTTGGCGCATCAAGATCCGGGAGTGCCCAACTGGCTGGACACCGAAGGGCGGCCTTTTGGTCTGGTCTTCTGGCGCTACATGCTGCCGGCGGGGCCGATCGACACGCCTTCCGCGGAAGTGGTCAAGCTCGCCGACCTCTGACCGGTTACCCCTGAGGATGCCTTGCTACTCGTGAGCGATCCGGTAGTGCGCGACGTAAGGCTCGAAGCTGCGGCGCACTGATTCGGGGTCGAGGCCGACGTCGGCGAGCGAATACATGTGGGCTCCGTGCTTGTCCTTGGGCTTGGAGGTCAGATAGCCCTTGATGACCGTCTCGTGATCGTCCGGCCACTCCAGCCGTAGCCGTTCGTAGATGCTTCGCATGGCCGCGACGGGATCCGCCATGAGGTCGGTGAAGTGAGAGTCGACGATCTGTTCGTCCGGGATCCCCCCACTTTCTCGGGCCTGGATGGCGCCTTCGAGGAACATCTTGTAGGTGAACTCCATCGCCGCCGCGAGGGCGGCAACGTCTACAGCGTCGCTGCGCATGAACCGCAGAGCAGAAAGGATGCTCACCAAGGACGCAAGGAACTTCTCGGGATCACGGTGGGTGTGAATTACCTTTGCGTCGGGGTACTCGGCGAAGAGCGCAGGAAGACTCGACACATGGAACGGGGACTTCAGCAGCCACTGGCGCCGAGACGGATCGGGAGCTTCGTGCTGGAAGGTTTGCAGCATCCGGCGGTGCAACCTGTAAACGCGCTCGAGTGTCTCAAGATGGTCGAGCTGCCAACCGGTGAACGACGGCGTGTCGTAGATCATCCCCCAGTACGGACCGGAGAAGTCGTACATCAGGAAATGCACGCATTCGCACGGGAGGTTGCTCGCCAACTCGTGCATCGCCATGAACGGCGGGTGGATGTCCGCCCATAGCTCCTGCTCGGACTCGGAGAGCCTCAACCTCTCGGCCGAAGTTCCGCTCGAGGCGAGCGGGTAGAGAGCCTCGTAGGCGATCGGCGCGCGCAGCTGAGGATCGAGCGCGAGCAACTCGAGCAGGATGGTCGTGCCGGTTCGAGGCGGCCCGACCACGAAGACCGGCTGCTCTATTGGGGCCGCGGCGATCGCCGGCGCGTCGCTCCACACCTGCTGAAGCTGCAACCAGGTTTGCAGCACCCGCAGCACCTCACTGCGCGTGAGCAGCCGCCCGAGGAGGTGAAGGTTCGACTCGGCATCGATCGATGACAGCTGTCGTTCGAACGTGTCGGTCCAGCCGGTCCACTCTGCTTCACCCAAGTCGGACAAACCGGTGGTGGATCTGGCCACATCGAGCAGTTCGGCGGCGTCGAGGCCGACGATCCGTCGTGGGTCCCCGATCGCCTCCCCGAAGAAGTTGAGCCTTCGAACCCAGTCGGGGTGTTCCAGGGTGCGCATGACCGCACCATAACCCGCTAAGGCCAGGCCGTCCCCTGGATCACGGCCCGGTGATGCCCCCGGATCATGGCGACACCCGAGCGGACAAACCTGGCGGAAGGCACGCAAGGCGCGAACCGCGCGGTCAAGAAAAGAACGCACCAAAAGGGGCGTTGTTCCTCCGTTGACCTCAAGGTGAGGTTGCCTGGCCACGATCAGTGCACTCCGACCAGCCGTGAAGGGGCGAGGGGCAATGAAAGCACTCATCGTGATCGCTGGCATCGCCGGCGCAATCCGGATGGCCACCGAGCTTGACCCAGCAGTGACGGCAATCGCGGTGGGCGTCCTGTGCCTGGGAGCCGCGGCCTACGGGCTGTGGTCAAACCGCCGGTCGCAGTGGGCGGGCTGGCTTACCTCCTGGGGGTTGATAGCCCTCGGGCTCGCCGCCAACGTCGGCGCCGTGGTGGTCGAAGGTTGGCGGACCAGCCCGGCGGCGCCCCTGGGCACCCTTCCGTTGGTCCTCACCCTCATCGGAGACGGGGTCACCCTCGCCGGACTGGGCTCGCTTCTTCATCAACGACTACCTCACCGGTTCGTCGAGGTCTTGGCCGCGGCGGCTGTATCGACCGGGGCAGTCGCGTTTCCTTTGCTCGCGCTCGTTGTGGTGCCCTCCTTGGGGTGGCACCCCGCGCGGGAGATCTCGGCGGTTTCCGTTCCGCTGCTCGACCTGGTGTTGCTGTGGTTGGCGGTGTCGGTCGTCTCTCTAACCCGGCGGCACCCGGTTGCCTACCGATACCTGCTCGGCGGGATCGTGTGCGTGTTCGTCGCGCATGCAGCCGCCGCGGCGTCCTCGCTCGGCGGTTACAGGTCTTCGCCGGTCCCTCTCGACGCAGTCCTGCTGTGGGGCCTTTGCCTCTGGGCCTGCGCCATCCTTCACCCCTCACATCGGAACGCCCTTGATCCGCTCCCGTTCCGGTCGAACCGTCCGGGATGGCTATACATCGCACTGATGGTGGTCGGGGCCCTCGTCCCTCCGGCCGTTCTCTCCGCCAAGGCGCTCCTCGGCATTCACAACAACGTCGCATTGTTCGCGGCGGGTTCAGGCGTCCTGCCGCTGTTGGTCGTCTTTTATCTGACCTATCAGGTGTACACCAGGTCGGCGGCCGAGTACCGGGCCCAGCACGATCCCTTGACCGGGACATGCAACCGGGTGCTGTTCAACGACCGTCTCGAGGCTGCGCTCATGGACAGCCGGCGCACGGGCCGCGGAGTGGCGGTGATGTTCCTGGACCTGGATCGCTTCAAGAGCATCAACGACAGCCTCGGCCATGCGGTCGGAAATCAGCTTCTTCAGGCCGTGGTCGGACGTCTCCAGGGCCGGCTCAGGCCTCGCGACACCCTGGCGCGTATGGGTGGGGACGAGTTCACGATCCTGGTTCCGGATCTGGATCTGGACGGGAAGGCGGTGGGCGCGAACCTGGCGGAAAGGGTGCTGGGTGCGTTTTCCGAGCCGTTCCATGCCGGCGGGAAGTTGCTGCCCGTCCAGGCCAGCATCGGCTTCGCCGTCTCGCCAGACGACGGTGAGGACAGCGAAACGCTGCTGAAGAATGCCGACACGGCGATGTACCAGGCCAAGGCCGCCGGCCGGAACACCTATGCCATCTATGACCGGGCGATGAGCGCGCGGGCGGAACTGCGCTTCGCCCTCGAGACCAGCCTGAGAAGCGCACTCGAGCGCGACCGGCTCTGTGTCCACTACCAACCGAAGCTTTCGACGGTTACTGGTCGGATCGTCGGCGTCGAGGCGCTTGCACGATGGAACCATCCTCGGCTTGGGTTCATCCCTCCCGCGGCCTTCATACCTCTCGCGGAAGAGACCAGCCTGATTGCCAACCTCGGAGAGTGGGTGCTGGAGACGGCATGCCTGCAGGCCCGCCAGTGGCAGCAACAGGAACTGACCCGGCTTCCCGTGTCTGTAAACGTCTCGCCGCGCCAGTTCGTCCGCCAGTCGATCGTCCAGC
>CAZCCS010000018.1:15309-16769 GCA_964497005.1 uncultured Acidimicrobiaceae bacterium
ACGCGGGCCACGCGCGCCCCGACTGGGTGTGCGAGCTCGTCGCGGACGTCCTCGACCGGACCGGCCTCGACCCGACCCTTCTCGAACTTGAAGTGACCGAGAGCCTTCTCGTTGAGCACATGCACGACACCGCGGCGAGCCTCGAAGAGCTTCGCTCCATGGGAGTCCGGTGCTCAATCGACGACTTCGGTACTGGCTACAGCGCGCTCACATACCTGACCGACATGCCGGTCGATGCCATCAAGATCGACCCGTCGTTCGTCCGCAGGATCGACGACAGCAACGGTGCCGCCCCGATCGTCGGCGCTGTCATCGATCTGGCTCACAGCCTTGACCTCGAGGTAGTCGCGGAAGGCGTGGAGACGGCGGCCCAGCTCAAGTTCCTGTCGGAACGGGGCTGCGATCACGTGCAGGGCTTTCTGTTCAGCCCGCCCGTGCCGCCGGAAGAGATCGAGCATTTCCTGCTCAACCAGGACGCTATCTTCGCCGCAGCGAAGGCGGCCACGGCGGAACTCGGTGGGGCGTCCCCCGCTCTCGCTCTGCCCGCGGCCAGGCTCGCCGAGATCCTCTCCGAGACAGGACACCACGGCATGTGGGTCGACCACCCGGACCGGGAGGACCTGCTCGCGATCCTCGCCGCGCTCCAGGCAGACGAGCTGATCACCATCAGGGGACCCAAGGGGATGAGGCGGGTTCCGGCCCGCATGGCGCTCGGTACGCTCGCCGGCCTCGCGTCGATCACGGGCAGCGTCAGCGTTGGTGCGATCCCCGCGGTGCGCCAGATCGCCGGCGAGTTCCTGCAAACGGCGACCGGGGTCAACCTGCCTGCCGGCGGCGCACCAGACCCTGGCGGCCCTCCTCGCGTTCTAGCCGACGCAGCCAGTTACTCCGGTGGGGTGACGAACTCGCCGGGTCGAACGGCCGGAGGGCTTGCAGGCGTGGACCACCTGGGTGGCTACACGACGGCCGGGGGGCCGGCGGGTCCGGGAGCGGGGAACAGGGGCAATGGAGAGAACGGCAATGGAGACAACGGCAAGACTGGAACGGGATCCGGTGGTGCTCCCGGGACGGGTGTCATCTCCGTCTTCGGTGACGTTCCCGGCGCCGGCGCCGGCACCGGCCAGGGAGCAGGGCAGGGCGGCGGGAGCGGATCCGGATCCGGATCGGGTCAAGGGTCGAACAACGGACCGGGTTCCAACCCGGGGCAAGGTAAAGGCAGCGGGGGTGGCCAGGGCGGCGGGCAGGGCGGCGGCCAGGGCGGCGGTCAGGGCAATGGCAAGGGCGGCGGCCAGGGGTCCGGCGGCGGCCCAGGGTCTGGTGGTGGCCAGGGGTCTGGCGGAGGCAGCGGCGGCGGCGGTGGCCAGGGTCAGGGCAAGGGTGCCGGCGCTGGCGGTGGTGGAGGGAGCGGCGGCGGCGGCGCCGGCCAGGGCCCGGGCAACGGGAACGGCCAGGGTTCGGGC
>CAZCCS010000019.1:0-16666 GCA_964497005.1 uncultured Acidimicrobiaceae bacterium
TGCGGGGTTCCACCAGCGGTCGTAGAGGACCACGTGGTTGGCGGCGGTCAGGTTCAGGCCCGACCCGCCAGCCTTGATCGAAAGGACCAGCGCGCCCGGACCGGTGCCGGACTGGAACTCTTCGACCAGCGAATCCCGCACCGTCCTCGCCAGGCCTCCGTGGTAACAGCCGATCTTCAGGCCAGTCCGCTCGGTGAGATAGGTGGCCATCCGCTCACCCCAGCGGGCGAAGTGGGTGAAGATCAGGATCCGCTCGCCGTTGGCGAACACCTCGCCGACCAGCTCCTCGAGCCTTGCGAGTTTTCCGGATCGGCCGGCGAGGGTGTCGCGGTCGTCGTCCTCCCGCAGATAGGCGGCCGGATGGTCGCAGATCTGCTTGAGAGCGGTGATGGCGGCCAGCACCTGGCCCTTCCGGGCGTTGGAATCGCTTTCGAGACCGCCGGCGAGGAGGCGGTCGATGACCGCCTGGTACAGGCCGATCTGCTCGGTCGTCATGGGGCAGTGCTCCATCTTGTCGACCTTGTCCGGCAGCTCGGCGGCGATCTCGGGCTCCACCTTGGTGCGCCGGAAGATCAACAGCCCGTTGAGCGCCCGCAGCGCGCTTTCCTCGGTGGCGCGGGCTCCTGTCTGCACCGGTGCCGGTGCGGTGCCGTTGCCGGTCCCGTTGGCGCCATTGGTGGTGCTTCCGTTTGAGCCGGTGTTGCGCGACAGGTTCTCGATGAACGCGTTGCGAGGCCCGACCAGGCCAGGGTTGGTGAAGTCGAGGATGGCCCACAAGTCACCGAGCCCGTTCTCCACCGGAGTTCCGGTCAGCGCCATGCGCGAATGGGCCTGCAAACGGCGAAGCTCGCGGGCCGTGTCGCTCTGGTAGTTCTTGATCACCTGGGCCTCGTCGACCACCACGCGCCGCCAGGTGATCTTCGACAGGGCATCGATGTCACGGACTGCGGTCGCGTACGTCGTCAACACCACGTCCGACGTGGCGGCGAGCTTGGCGATCGAATCGCCCTCGGCCCGCCTGGGGCCGTGGTGCATGGTGACCTTGAGGCCGCGGGTGAACCGGGCGGCCTCCTCGGCCCAGTTGCCGAGCACCGCCGGCGGGCAGATGACCAGCGCCGGCCCGTGACCGCGGTCGACCAGCAAGTGAGCCAGGATCGTCGGCGTCTTGCCGAGGCCCATGTACATCGCCAAACAACCGCCGAGACCCGCCCGGTCCAGAAAACCGAGCCATCCCGCGGCCTCCGCCTGGTAGCTGCGCAGCTGACCGGCGAAGCCGTCGGGGGTATCGACCGGCGCCGGCGGGTGGGTGGTCGCGCCGCGGAGCAGATCGGCGGCCCAGCCACTTCCGTCGACCCGGACAGGTCCTCCCAGCGCGGAACCTTCCAGTCCGACCGCTTGGCGCACGACCGCGGCTCCGGACAGCTGGGTTATCGAAGCCCGCTCGGCCAGAGCGGCAGCGGCCGCCACCAGATCGGCCCGGTCGAGATGCACCCACCTGCCCCGCACCTTGACCAACGGCTGGGCTTCTCGGGCGAGGGACGCGACCCCGGCTGCGTCGAGTTCGAGGTCGTCGAAGAACACCGACCACCTGACGTTGGCAAGCTGCTGCACCCCGACCTGGGTCTGACCGTCGAGCGCTTCGGCGTAAAGGCGTAGCTGCGGACTCGGACGCCGGCTGGAAACCTTGGGAAGCATCACGTCGAAGCCCGCCCCGATTAGAGAGCGGCCGGTGGTGAACATCAGCTCCACTGCTTCGTCACCGTCGAGGACGACCTGGCCCCTGCGGGTGCTCGGCCTGCGCAGCGCGGGAATCAGCCGTTCCAGCCGGCGCAGCTGAGCCTCGACCTGTTGCGACTTGGTTCCCGAAGCCACGACCAGGGCGTGCTCGACGGGCATCGGATGCTTGTCGATGCCCGTGGCCTCGACCGAGAGCATCCAGCCGCCGTTGGCCTCGGGCGGGTCCAGCCGGACGGTCAGCCCAACCCTGTGGTTGGCGGTGACCGGCGCGGCCCAACGCTTGAGGTCCTCGCCGACCCGGGCGGCCGGCTCGGCGTCGGCGACGAACGGCCTTCCGTCCAAGCCGTAGAGGACCGACTCGGCGGTCTCTGTCCTTGTCTTTGCGTGCGGTGCGGCTGCGGGCGCCACCAACCTCGCTGCGCCGGCCCGGCAAACCGCGTCGACCACGCCGGCCAGCACGGACCGGCACACCGCGTCGGGTTGGGGAGAGCTCTGCACCGCGGCGACCGATCCCGGCATGCGGGTCACCAGATCGTGCAGGCGATCGCGCGCCACCAGCGCCGGCACCCAGCGAACCCGGTGGCGTGAGCCTCCCTTCTTTGGCTCCGAGGACGCCGACGATGTGCCGCGCAGCACAGGGACCATGCGGCCTTGGGCTACTAGCTCGGTCCCCCACACCGCGATGTCGCCCAGCCATCTCAGGCTCGGCCCGACACCCTCACCGACCTGGCCGGATCCGATCCCGACCAGCCAACCGAGGGTCTGCGAAAGCGGGGCGGACCTGGCCTCGGCGTGGCCGGCCGGCGTCGACACGGCGGAATGGCGCTCCCAGCCGATCCCCGACGCGTCCGCCTTGGAGAGGAGCTCCTCGAGGCCCTCTACTCCCGCGGCTGTCCCGGGCGCTCCTGCCCAGACAACAACCCGCCCCTCGCCCCACGAAGCCTGCAACACGGCGGGCTCAGCCTCGGTGGGCTCGGCTGCGGATCGATCCGTGACATCACTCTTGGGGGCATCACCGGCGTTCTTGCGGGGGTCGGAACCCGCTCGGGGGCTTGCGGTCTGAGACGTGCCGGAGCTGCCGTTGAGGGAGGGAGGATCGATCGAATCTCCGGCGAGGCGCGCCAAAGCGTCGGACAGGCGATCCCTCTCGTCGTTGAGGTCGGCGAGCACCTGTTCGCGTTCTTCTCCCACCAGTCGGTGGGCACCGACCAGCAGGTCATCTGTTTCGTGTATGAGTCGCCTCAACGCAGCGGCCCAGCCGAGCGGGTTCTCGGCCAACGCGGCCAACTCGGCTGTAGACGCCCAGCCTCCAGCCTCGGCGGCCGCCGCTGCTTCCAACGCGATCCGATCCAGCTTTCTCTCCACTCTCGATGTGGCCGCTGCCACACACCGCCGTCCGGCCGATTTGCGGCGCTACCACCAAAGGCCTGTATTCCAGACCTACTTATTCAACCTGCTCGGGCTTCCTTCCATTCCAGGCACTCACCCTGTGACCTGCCAACTACCCCTGCCGCAGCGATTCACCACCATCGGCGCCGCGACGAATGCCCCCGACGCAGGACATTTTAGCGCCTGCGAGGGTCGACTGCCAGGATTTGGGATTTCAGGGGCCCGGTCGGGCCCCGTACAGCGTGCGTGGGGGTTGGGGCCCCGGTCGGGCCCATGTAACAGTTACGGCTTGAGCCGCTCCGGGTGGCTGGTCTCGACCATCCGGCGCATGCCGTCCTGCCAGCGAACCTGCGCCGGCCCGATCAGCTGCTCCATGAAGGTCACATCGGTAGCGACCGAGGGCAGGGCGGCGGTGGTCTCCTCGAAGATCGGCTCCGCGCCGACCAGGCGTCCGAGGTACCGGCACCACTCCTGAACGCTGACAACATCCGGGCCGGCCCAGTTGACCGTCACCGCGGGAACTGACGCTGCTTCCAGCAACAAGGGGATCTGCCGGATGATGTCGTCGCTGTGGATCGGCGAGTAGACCGTCTCGTCCCCAGGAAGCACCTGGATCGGCTGGCCGGCGAGGATGGCCTCGAGATGCATCGACGGCCAGGCCACAGCTTCCCCGTAAGGGACGTTGAGCCGGGGGATGATCGTGGGAACCCCGTGGAGCCGGGCGCTCATCCGGGCCACCGCCTCGGCGGCGATCTTGGAGATGGAGTAGGTGGTGAGCAGCGGACGATGGTTGTCGCCGAGAGGGTCTTCCTCCTTCATTGGGTGGCTGCCGTTGGGCTGGTACACACCCGTGGAACTGCAGTGCAGGAAGGCGGTGACGTCCTTGTAGTGGGCCATCAGCAACCCGAGGTTCTCGGCGTTGGAGGCGAGGGCGGAGGAAAAATCTGGAGCGTGGCTGACCGCCAGGTTGATCACGTAGTCAACGTCTTTCGGCAACTCGGAGAAGTCCGGGTCTGCCAGGTCGAGCATCACGGTCTTGACGCCGTGTTCCTCGAGCTCGGCGCGCGCCTTGCGGTTGCGGAAACGGGCCGCGCCCCACACCTCGTTCCCATCGGCCAGGTGTCGCACGACCGGGGTGGCCACCATGCCGGTGGCGCCGACCACCAGGATCCGTTTTCCGTTCAGTTGTGCCATTGCAAAGTCTCCTGGTTTGATCAGGCCTCGCCGTTGGCGATGAGAGCGCCTAGCCGGACAAGGCTGGTGGTAGCGCCGCCGAGGGTCAGCTCGAGCTGCTTGGCGGCAAGGAAATATCGATGTAGGGGATATGTGCGGTCGACGCCAACGCCGCTGTGGAGGTGCTGAGCGGCGTGAACCACCCGTTGCCCGCCTTCCGCGGCCCAGAATTTGGCGATCGCCACTTGCTCGTCGGCGGGGCGGTCCTCTGCGAGCCGCCACGACGCGTGACGCGATGTGAGCTCCACCGCCTCGGCGTCGATGTAAGCGTCAGCGGCTCTCTGGCCGACCGCCTGGAAGCTGGCGATGACCCGCCCGAACTGCTGGCGCGACCGGGCGTACTCGCTCGTGAGGGTCACCGCGGTCCTACAGGTTCCGGCCATCACAGAGCAGAGCCCGGCTGTCGCCCGGGGAAGCAGCCACGAAAGCACTTCGTCGCCCCCGAGAACCCGGCTGTCGGGGACCTTGGCGCCGTCGAAGTCGAGATGCGCCTCCGGGATCCCGGTGGTCGTGTCGAGCCGGGTGAGCTTGACTCCTTCGGCCGACGGATCGACGACCAGCACGACCGTATCGCCTTGGTCGGTCGTCGCCGGGACCAGCACGGCGCCCGCGACGGTGCCCGCCGGGACACAGGTCTTGGTTCCCCTCAACTCCCATCCGTCGCTGGTGCGCTTGGCGACGGTGCTCGGATGCGAAGGGTCGCTTCCGGCTTCGACAAGGGCGGCGGTGAGAACCAGGTCGCCGGCGGCCATCGGAGCGAGCAGTTCACCCAGAAGCTCGGGAGACCCGAATCGGGCGACCGGCAGCCCACCCAGCACGAGAGACGCCCACAGCGGCACCGGCGCGGCGGCCCGGCCCGCCTCCTCGAGCAGGACCGACACCTCACCGAATCCGTAGCCACTTCCGCCTTCTTCGGCGCCGACCGCCAGGCCAAGGAGGTTGGCTGCGGCCAGGGCTTTCCATAGGCCGCGGTCGAACCCGTCTTCGGCCGATTCGACCTCGGCCCTGCGGGCGTCGGTCAGGTGACCGTCGAACAACTGCCTCGCTGACTCGGCAACCGCGGCCTGCTCTTCACTGAACGAGAAGTCCATCCCGGCCCCTTACCTAGCGGCCCGTGGGAAGCCGAGCCCGAACATTGCGATGAGGTCCCTCTGGATCTCGTTGGTTCCGCCGCCGAAGGTGAGGATCAACAGGCTGCGATAGGAGCGCTCCAGGTGCCCTCGAACCGCGTCGGCCGAGCCGTCCTTGAGGTAGGCCCGCTCCCCTATTACCTCCATCAGCAACCTGAAGGCCTCCAGGTAGAACTCGGTTCCGAACACCTTGACCGACGACGCGTCGGCGACATCGAGATGGCCCTGGGTGGCGGTCCACGCGACCTTCCAGTTGAGGAGTCGCAGGAACTCGAGCTTCGCCCGGACCCTTGCCAGGTTGACCTGGACCCACGGCTGGTCGATGACCCGCCGCCCGTCGGCGAGACGGTTCTCCTTGGCCCAGGTGACGATTTCGTCGAGCGATCTCTCGATCACCCCTGACGAACAAAGGGTGACCCTCTCGTGATTGAGCTGGTTGGTGATCAGGCTCCAGCCGTTGTTCTCGCCGCCGACCAAACAGCTCGCAGGGACGCGCACATCATCGAAGAAGGTGTGGTTGATGTCGTGCTCACTGAGCAGCCGCATAGGTGTGACGGTGATTCCCGGGGTGTTCATCGGGACAAGGAAGATCGAGATTCCCTTGTGCTTCTTCGCCTCCGGGTCGGTGCGAGCGGCGAGCCATATGTAATCCGCGTCGCCGGCAAGGCTGGTGAACACCTTCTGGCCGTTGATCACGTACTCGTCGCCGTCCCGGATCGCGCTGGTGACCAGGCCGGCGAGGTCGGTCCCGGCACCAGGTTCGGTGTAGCCGATACAGAAGTGGATCTCGCCTCGCAGGATCTTCGGTACGAAGAACTCCCTCTGCTCGTCGGTTCCGAAGTTCATGATCGTCGGGCCAACCGTGTTGATGGTGAGCATCGGGACCGGCGCTCCAGCCCTCATCGATTCGTCGAAGAAGACGAACTGCTCGATGGCCGAACGTCCTTGGCCGCCCCACTCCTTCGGCCAGCCGATGCCGAGCCAGCCGTCTTCCCCCATCTGCCGGACGACCCGGCGAAGCGCCGGCCCGACGCCGTGGCTTTTGGCCAGTTCGGCTTCAACCTCGGGGGTGAGCAGCCTCTCGTAATAGGAGCGCAACTCCTTGCGGAGCCCCTCCTGCTCATCTGTATAGGCGATGTACACGTCTGACCCTCCCTGGAAGCAGGTTATAAGAACGCGTTCTAGATCGCTACTACGGGCGGTACCGCTGAGCGGAACCGGCCGGGTCCCCGGAGTTGAAGCCGTAACTGAAATCGGTTCTACTTGACCGCCGTGGAGGCGAACCTGGCCGATCTTTTCGAATTCGCCGCTGACACCTTCGCAGACAGGGAATACCTGGTCTCGGAGGGGAAGCGGCGGACCTACGCCGAGATGGAGGCGCGGGCCAACCGACTCGCCCACCACCTCGCCGAGCACGGCATCGGTCCAGGCGACCACGTGGGCATCTATGCCCTCAACTCGGTGGAGTGGGTTGAGTCGCTTTGGGCGATCTTCAAGCTGCGAGCGGTCTGGGTCAACATCAACTACCGCTACGTCGCCGACGAGCTGCGCTACATCTTCGACAACGCCGACCTGGTGGGACTTATCCACGCCCGCGAGTTCACCCCACGTGTGGGCGAGGTGGCCGACGCCCTCGGGAACCTCCGGTTCAGCCTGGTCATAGACGACGGGTCGGGGCACCCCGACGCCCGATCCGACGCGGTGGACTACGAGAAGGCGATCGCTTCCCAGTCGGACGAGAGGGACTTCGGCCCTCGCTCGCCCGACGACATCTACATCCTCTATACCGGCGGCACGACGGGCATGCCGAAGGGAGTGGTGTGGCGCCACGAGGACGTCTTCTACGCCCTCGGCGGCGGGATCGACGCGATGACCAACCAGCGCGTCGCTGATCCCGGGGATCTCACCCGGGCGGGCGCAGCCGTCCAGCCGCTGACCTTCCTGCCGATCGCCCCTCTCATGCATGGCGCCACGCAGTGGGGTGTCATGGGCCAGAGCTTCCGCGGGAACAAGATCGTGCTGGTGTCCCGGTTCGACCCCAAACAGGTTTGGCAACTGGTGGAGCAGGAGCGAGTCAACTCGCTCTTCATCACCGGGGACGCTATGGCCCGCCCTCTCGTCGAGGCTCTCGACGAATCAGGTGCGAACTACGACACCTCCTCGCTCGTATCGCTCAGCTCCACCGCGGCGGTCTTCTCGCCCTCGGTGAAGGAAGACTTCTTCCGGCACTTCCCCAACGTGATCATGACCGACTCCATCGGCAGCTCGGAGACCGGCGCCAACGGGGTGTCGTATGTGGCCAGCGGAGCGACTGCCATGAAGGGCGGGCCCACGGTGACCAGCCTGCAGGGCACCATCGTCCTCGACGAAAATGGCCAACAGGTCCAACCGGGCTCGGGTGTGGTGGGTCGGGTGGCGCGGACCGGGAACATCCCGATCGGCTACTACAAGGATCCGGTCAAGACCGCGGAGACCTTCGTCGTCGTCGACGGAGTCCGTTACGCGATCCCGGGCGACTTCGCCAGCGTCGAGGCAGACGGCTCGATCACGCTTCTCGGACGCGGCTCGGTCTCGATCAACTCGGGCGGGGAGAAGATCTTCCCCGAGGAGGTTGAGTCGGCGCTGAAATCGCACCCGGCCGTGTTCGACGCCACCGTCGTGGGAACACCCGACGAGCGTTGGGGTCAGAAAGTCACCGCAGTGGTGCAGTTCCGTGACGGCACCGACGCGACCCTCGAAGAGTTGCAGGAACACTGCCGGACGAAGATCGCCGGCTACAAGGTCCCCCGCCAGTTGCACGTGGTCGACTCGATCCAGCGCTCCCCCAGCGGCAAGCCCGACTACCAGTGGGCTAAGCGCGTAGCTGCGACATAGACCCGGATGGGGCCCCACCCCCGTCCTCCTCCCGAGCGCGGGGACCCCGACCCCACGCCGGGCCGTCGTTCGCATAGGCCCGGACGGGGCCGCCCTTGCGTTTTGGGCGACGATGAGCAGAATTTCCGGCGTTTTGTCGCCCGAAGCCGAAACTGTCGCCCAAAGACCGCCCGTCCGGGTTGGTCAGGCGTGCGGATTGGTCAGAGGACCGCTTTAGTCGCCCGCCGGCGAGGTCACAGGGTTATCCCGCCATCCAGGGAGATGATCGAGCCGGTCATGTACCTGGCCTCGTCGGAGGCGACATAGGCGAACAACGCCGCGATCTCTTCTGGCTGGCAGAACCCGAGCGGCGACATGTATCGGGTTATTCGCTTGAAGTCCGCCCCCTCGGGCATGTCTGCGAACTCCTTGACCATCGGGGTGTCCACGCCGCCGGGGGCAATGGCGTTAACCCTCAAATGCCGGTCCCAGTACTCGAGTGCCAGGGCCTTGGTGAACATCACCACCCCGCCCTTGGAGGCGCAGTAGGCGGCCTGATAGGGCTGGGCTACAAGCCCCGAGGTCGACGCGGTGTTCACGATCACGCCGCCCCGGTCGAGCATGTACGGGAGCACCGCCTGCGCGACCAGGAACGTGCCGGTGAGGTTGACCGCGATGATGCGGCTCCAGTCCTCGGGGGCGAGCTCATGGGTGTGGTAGAAGCGGCCGATGCCGGCGATGTTGCAGAGGATGTCCGGCTCCCCGACTTGGCGGGCGGCCTCTTCGACGGCCTGACGGACGCTGTCGGGATTGGAAACGTCGCACGCGATGCCGGCCGCCTTTGGCCCGGTGGGGGACGAGATCTCCGAAGCCGCGTTTCGCGCTCCTTCGGCTGACACGTCGAGACAGGCAACCGCCGCGCCCTCTGACGCGAGCCGGCGGGCAGTCGCCAACCCGATGCCGGAAGCGGCTCCGGTGATGATGGCGGTGCGGCCTTCGAAGCGGTTCATCGGTGGTACCTCACTGGTAGCTCTTTGATGCCGTTGATCCACGGGGACCGGAGACGGCGGGCGTCGCCGGCGGGTGCGATGTCGGGCATGTGGTCGGCGATGGCGTTGAACATCAGGTTGATCTCGACTTTGGCCAGGTTCGCCCCGAGGCAGTAGTGCGGGCCGCCTCCGCCGAAGCCGACGTGAGGATTCGGGTCCCGGGAGATGTCGAAGCGCTCCGGGTGGTCGAAGACTTCAGGATCGCGATTGGCGGCGCTGTAGCACAGCCCGACCCGCTGGCCCTTGCGGATGTCGACGCCTCCGATGGAGGTGTCCTCGAGAGCCGTCCGCTGGAAGGTGACCACCGGGGTCGCCCACCGCACCACCTCGTCCGCTGTCGTGGCGGGGCGCTCAGCTTTGTACAGCTCCCACTGGTCCGGGAACTCGAAGAAACCCATCATCCCGTGAGTGATGGCGTTCCGGGTGGTTTCGTTGCCGGCCACGGCAAGGAGCAGCACGAAGAAGGCGAACTCGTCGGGGGTCAATCCCCGCCCGTCGACGTCGGCGGTGACCAGCTTTGTGACTATGTCGTCGCGGGGTTTCTCGGTCCGGTCCTGGCCGAGGACCATGGCGTAGTTGATGAGCTCGGTCGACGCGATCATCGGGTCGATGTCGTACTCCGGGTCGTCGTAGGCGATCATCTGGTTGGACCAGTCGAAGATCTTGCCCCGCTCGTCCTGCGGGACCCCGATCAGCTCGGCGATCGCTTGCAGAGGCAGCTCGCATGCGACCTCAGTGACGAAGTCGCCGCTGCCGTGCGCCGCCGCTTCCTTCACGATCCTTCCGGCGCGATCGGAGAGTGCCTCCTCGATCATCCGGATCGCCCGTGGCGTGAACCCGCGGGACACGATCCTGCGCAACTTGGTGTGGTCCGGCGGGTCCGAGTTGAGCATGATCACCCGCTGCATCTCTACGTCTTCGCGGGTCATACCTTCGGAGAAGCGGACAATCGCCGTGTTTTCGCGGCTGGAGAACACCTCGGGCTTGAGCGACGCTTCCCTGACGTCCGCGTGGCGGGTGAGAAGCCAAAATCCGCCGTCGTCGAAGCCGATCCCGGCGGGCTGGGGGTTCCACCACACCGGAGCGGACGCGCGCAGGTCGGCGAGCACTTCGAAGGGAACCCCCTGCTGGATCACGTCCGGGTCGGTTACGTCGAAGCCTTGCGGCAAAGTCAGATCGCTCACCCTCTCCCTCCAGGCAGCTTTTTAGAGCAGGTTCTATTTTTGGTCGAGGCTACTAACAGAGCCGTCATCGCCGTTGGAAGTTGGGGACCCGCTTCTCGGCGAACGCCTTGGGGCCTTCCTTGGCGTCCTCGCTGGCGAAGACCGCCTGCCCGCGAGACCATTCCTCCGCGAACGCGTCGGTCTCGGGGATGCCGCCGGATGTCCGTAGCGTCCTCAACACCGCCTCGACAGCGAGTGGCCCGTTTCGCCCGATCTGCTCGGCGATCTCCTGCGCCTTCGCCAGGGCCTGCCCGTCCGGTACGACGTGCCCGACGAGGCCGAGCTCCTTGGCTTCCGCGGCGCTGATGTGCTTGCCAGTGAGAAGTATCTCGGCGGCCACGGTGTAGGGGATCTGCCTCGGGAGTCTCACCGCTGAGCCAGCCATCGGGTACAGCGACCAGCGCACTTCGGACACGCCGAACCGGGCGCTCTCGCCTGCCACGCGGATGTCGGTACCGAGCAGTATTTCGGTCCCGCCGGCGATCGCCACCCCTTCGACCGCGGCGATGATCGGCTTCGGTGGGCGGTCGATCTTCAGGAAACCCCGCCACAGGAGGTCGGGGTCGGCGGCGATCTTGTCTGCGGCGTCGGCCCGGGCGCCCTCCTCGTCGGAGTTGCCGGCCATCGCCTTGAGGTCTGCACCGGAGGAGAAGTTGCCGCCGGCGCCGGTGAGGATGATGCAGCGGATGTCGTCGTTCGCGGCCGCCTCGTCGTAGGCCTCGACAAGGGTGACCAGCATTGATCCGGTGAACGCGTTCATGCGCTTGGGCCGGTTGAGGGTGAGGACCATCGTCGGGCCCGATCGCTCGACGATCACTTGGTCGACGATCACTTGTTCCACGCAGGTATCTCCTTCATGTAAGAGCTCTCTTCAACGCGCTCGGCGATGCGCCAACCTTCCGGTGTCCGGACGAGCTTGTCGCGGTACCAGATGCCACAAACGAGCAACTGCGGATCCTTGCCGCCCTTGAACACCATCGGGTTGTGGCAGATGGTTCGAGCCGTCGCCTCGTCGCCGGCGATGTCCACGACGCTTGAGCCGATCAGGTGCTGTGACGACGCGAACAGTTTGAAGCTCTGGTCGAGGAATTCCTTGATCTCACTGAGGTTTCCCGCGGCTCCTCCGACGGCGCTGTAGTCGATGTGCGCGTCTTTGGTGAAGATCGCGTCGAGTGCGTCCCAGTCCTGCCGGTCGATGGCGTCGGTGTAACGGGCGAGCAGGTCCTGGATCTCCAACCTGTCGGAGATCTCCTGCAGGTCGAGCATTCTCACTCCTCCTCGAAAGCGGGCGCGGGGCCGGGGCGGTTGGGGTCCGGTGGCTTAAGCAGGTGCTTCAGCACCTTGCCGGCGGCGTTGTGGGGCAACTCGGAGCGAAGCTCGAGCTGTGAGGGAACCTTGAACGGCGCCAGCGCCGCCGCAACCCACGTCCGGACATCGTCCAGGGTGACGGTGGTGCCCGGCTGGGGGACGACAACCGCTTTCACGTCTTCGCCGAGAACGCGGTCGGGGACGCCTATCACCGCCGCTTCAGCGACGGCGGGGTGCTCGATTAGTCGGTTCTCGATCTCGATGGGATAGACGTTCTCCCCTCCCCTGATGATCAGGTCCACACCTCGGCCTTCGAGGAACAGGAGCCCGTACTCGATCCTTCCTAGCTCCCCGGTGTGATACCAGCGGTCAGCGTCGAGCGCCGCGCGCGTTGCATCGGGGTTGTCCCAGTAGCCGAGGAAGTTGCTCGGCCCTCGCAACTGGATCTCCCCGATTTCGCCCGCGGCGAGCAGATCCCCGTCCGGTCCTCGGACGCAGATCTCGTACCCCGGGACCGGCGCTCCCACCGCGTCGGGGTGCTCGAGAGCGGCGCGGCCATCCTGGTGGGTGCCGGCACCGCAGGTCTCGGTCATCCCGTAGCCGGTCGCCATCCGAGTCACCTGGGGGAGCTTCTCACGGACCTTCCGCCAGAGCTCCGGCTGGAAGGTCGACCCACCCCCGCCGACCCTCCTGAGCGAGGAAAGATCGAATTCGTCGAAACGGGGATGCTCGATCAATCTCCAGAGCTGTGTCGGCACGATCGACCAGGCGGACGCCTTGAACCGCTCGGTCATCTCGAGCTGGACCTCCGGATCCCAGCGGCCCGGCGGCGGGTAAGCGATGGTGGCGCCGATGAACGGTCCGCCGATGAGAGCGACCGAGAACCCCGAGATGTGGAACATGGGCGACACCCCGATCGACACCTGGGGACCCGCCGGAGCCTCAGGGCCGCTCGCCGGAGCCTCGGGGCCGGTAGAAGTCGATTCCAGCAGGAGCCCCACCTGTCCCTGGAGCGCGGCCTGGGTCATCATGTTCACGTGGCACCGGTGGCTTAGGACCGCCCCCTTGGCCCGTCCGGTCGTGCCGCTGGTGAACAGGATGCACAGCGGATCGTCCTCGTCGATCGGCTCGCGGGGCGCAGGGCTGCCGTCCCATTTGGTGACCATCCGGTCGAAATCGTCCTCGAAGCACACGATCGGGACATCAACCGAACCGCCGGGAATCCGGTCGAGCCGGCGGCGGTCGCCGAAAACCACCTTGGGCTTAGCAAGCTCGATGCCGTGCAGAAGCTCTGGACCGGTCCACCACCCGTTGAGCTCGACCACCACCGCGCCGATCGATACCGCCGCCCAGGCGGTTACGGCATGACCAGGGATGTTCGCTGCCACGATCGCGACCCGGTCACCTCGCTCTACTCCGAACTGCTCCTTGAGCGCCGAGGCCATGGCGGCGACCGGGGCGTGGATGCTGCGGTAGGTGTAGGTGCGCTCAGGGAAGATCAGGAACGGCTGGTCCCCGAGCCGCTCGGCGGCCGAGTCCAGCATCTGCGGGGCGGTGCGGAACCGTCGCGAGAAGACCGGCATCGGCGAGCCGAGGACGTCCTCGACGGCCATCTCGAACGGTGCGCCCGGTCCGGTGAGGAGCAGGCGGGCGGTGTCAGGCAGAAGGCGGTCCTCGGCCCATCGGAGCGTCGCCGCCTCCCCTCTGCTGTTCGCCATCAAGCTCCCTCCGCTCGCGCCTTCGCCTTCGTGGACCCGGGTCTCGGTAGGCTAGAATCGGCTTCCACTCAAGTCAAAGAGCCGGTCCCACTGTCCGGTAGGTTCCGAATGGCTGGAGGCTTGAGTGGTTTGAACCCTGAGACTGGACTTGAGACTGGAAAGGTTGGCGAGAGTCCCTCCGTGCCGAAGCGATCAGCACCGCGGGTGAGCGCCCCGCCCCTGCCGGACTCCCTCTCGGATTCGCAACGTGAGCGCAGGGACCGAATAGTCGAGGCGGGCCTGACGCTACTCCGGACCCACGACCACACCCAGATCCAGATGAAGGACGTGGCCGTCGAGGCCGGCGTCGCGCTGGGCACGGTCTACCGCTACTTCCAGTCCAAGGACCACCTGTTCGCCGAGGTCCTCGCGTCCTGGGCAGGACAACTCCGCACGAGCGTCGAGCGCCGCCCGCTCAAGGGTGCAACCAACGCCGAACGGTTGACCGACGTCCTCCACCGTTCGATGCGAGCGTTCCAGAGTTGGCCCCAGCTCGCGAGGGTGGTCATGGCGCTCGAGTCCTCCGAGGACCCCTTCACACGGGAGATCTTCGCCAGGAACATGGCCCGCAACACCGATATCTACGTCGAGGCGGTGACCGGGCTCCCCGAGGAGTTGACCCTCGACCTGGTCCGCCTGGCGGCGTCGGTGTTCGACCTGCAGCTCCGGCAGTGGGTTGTCGGCTCGCAATCGATCGCCGACGTCTACGACCGGATCGCTCGCTCCGTGTGGCTGATCTTCGAGTTCTCCGAACGGCTTCCGGCCGACGCGATCCGCGCCGCCGCTCTCGCCTGACCCGAGCCAACGCCCGAAGAAAGGACGACGTTTGCCTGTCACATCGGAGATCACCGAGGGAGGGGTCGGCGAAGTGGTCGTGGACTGCCCACCCGTGAACGCGCTACGGGTGGCCGATTGGTTTGCTCTCGCCGACCAATTGACCGCGCTCGGCCGCAACCCTGAGGTGAGGGCGGTCATACTCCGGGCGGAAGGGCGTGGGTTCAACGCGGGCGTCGACATCAAGGAGATGCAAGAGACCGAGGGCTACGACGCGCTTGTCGGTGCGAACCGGGGCTGCTTCGCCGCGTTCGCCGCCGTCTACGAGTGCGCGGTTCCGGTGATCGCAGCAGTGCACGGCTTCTGCCTCGGAGGGGGAATCGGGCTGGTCGGCAACTCCGATGTAATCGTCGCCTCGGAGGACGCCTATTTCGGGCTTCCTGAGGTCGACCGAGGGGCACTCGGCGCTGCCACCCACCTGAGCAGGCTGGTGCCTCAGCACAAGATGCGGGCAATGGTCTACACCTCCACCAACGTGACCGCCGGGGAGCTGCTGTCCTACGGCACGGTTTGGAAGGTCACCTCTCGCGATGATCTCCTGCCCGCGGCCCGCGAGCTCGCCGCCACCATCGCCGCCAAGTCCCCTGCGGTGATCCGGGCGGCGAAGGAATCGTTGAACGGAATCGACTTGTGGGACGTGAAGCGTTCCTACCGGTACGAGCAGGGATTCACCTTCGAGCTGAACCTTTCCGGAGTCGCGGACGAGCACCGTGACGCATTCGTCGCCAAGCGGGAGACAGACACATCACGATGACCTCGAAGGTGATGACCGAAGAAGACGTCGTAGCGCAGCTGGCGGACGGCATGACCATCGGCTTCGGCGGCTGGGGCAGCCGGCGCAAACCCATGTCGATAGTCAGGTCGATCGCGCGGAGCTCGCTCAAGGACCTGACCATCGTCAGCTTCGCGGGCCCAGAACTCGGGCTCCTGTGCGCCGCAGGCAAGGTGTCACGGGCGCTCTACCCGTTCGTGTCGCTCGATTCGATTCCGCTGGAGCCGCACTTCCGCGCGGCGCGCCAGGCCGGCGCTATCGAGGACATCCCCTGGGACGAGGGAATGTTCCTGCTAGGCCTACAGGCCGCGGCCTGGAGGGTTCCGTTCCTGCCCACCCGGGTCGGTCTCGGGAGCGACCTGCCGACCCTCAACCCGATGCTCTCGACCGTTCGATCGCCGTTCGCGGACGGGCACGAGCTCGTCGCGGTGCCCGCCTTGAAACTCGACGCGGCGATCTGCCATCTCAACCGTGCGGACGAACGCGGCAACGCCAGCTTCCTCGGCCCGGATCTCTACTTCGACGATCTGTTCCTGCGCGCGGCGCCCTCACGGCGCTTCATATCCGTCGAGCGGGTCGTGCCCACCGCCGACCTTGCGAGCGAGGCCGGAACCGAGCTGCGGCTTCGGGTCGCCCGGATGATGGTGGATGGGGTGGTGGAGCGAGCGGGGGGAGCCTTGTTCACGTCCTGCGTGCCGGACTACGAGCGAGACGAAGGACTGCAGAAGGAGTACGCGGCTTCGGCCAAGTCCACAGAAGCGTGGACCGACTTCCGGAAAGAGTGGATCGACGTGACCGAAGAGCAGTTTCAGGCGAAGGCGCGGAACCGGCGGTGAGTGAGCCCAGCCGCGCCGAGGTGTGCGTCGTTGCACTAGCCGAATGCTTCCGGGGTGACGGGGAGATCGTCGCCAATCCGATCGGCACCATCCCGATGATCGCCGGCAGGCTCGCGCGGGCGTCATTCGAACCCGATCTGATGGTCACCGACGGAGAGGCGGCACTGGTCGCCGGCGACGAGGCTTTCGCGTGGCCCGATGGGAAGGTGGTCGAGTACTACAACCCGTACCGGTCGATGTTCGATGTGGTGTGGTCGGGCCGGCGCCACGTCGTGATGGGTGCGACCCAGTTAGATCCTTGGGGCAACCAGAACTTCGCTGCGATCGGTTCGGACTACCGGGTGCCGAAGACCCAGCTGATCGGTTTTCGCGGCGCACCCGGCAACACGGTCAACCACACGACCAGCTACTGGGTCTCCAACCACTCCCCGCGGGTGTTCGTCGATTCCGTCGACGTGGTGACCGGCGTCGGCTGGAACCGGGCGTTGGAAGCGGGTGGGGCCGCCGTCGAATTCTTCGACCTTCGCACGGTCGTGACCAACCTC
>CAZCCS010000020.1:0-5991 GCA_964497005.1 uncultured Acidimicrobiaceae bacterium
GTGTCAATCGTCTCATAGCCGTTACCGCGGACGTATTCGATGGTCGCCGCGATGTGGTCGGCTTGGGCCTCCAACACGTCCGTGAGGTTGAAATTGAACGACGCTTGGTATCCACCCATGATGAAGAGATTCGGAAAGCCGTGGCTGTGGATGCCAAGGAGTGTGCGGATCCCGTCCCGGTACTTGTCGGTGAGTTCAAGTCCACCTTCGCCGATGATCCGGTTGTACGTCCCGGTCTGTTGGACCTCGAAGCCTGTGGCGTAGATAAGCAGGTCCAGTTCATACTCACGGCCCTCGAAGCGCGGCCCTTTCGGGCCAATCTCCGTTATCCCCTTGCCTGCGGTGTCAACCAGATGCACGTTCGGCCGATTGAACGACGGTAGGTATTCGTTATGGAAACATGGCCGCTTGCACATAAACATATACCAAGGCTTGAGTTTCTCGGCCGTTACCGGATCCTTCACGATCTCATCGATGCGGCGATGTATGCGCATCATGTAGTCAATGTTGGCCTGCTCCTGCCGACGAACCCGCTCCTCCTTGGACATGTCCGCCGGCCCGTCGATGGCAACTGACGACAATTGCGGTGCCGTCTTCGTCTTGATCCGACGTTTCCGCTGCCAACCGGGTTCTAGCGAAGACGCCCACTTCGGGTCGGTATCCCAATCCTCCTTGATGTCGATAGAGGACGGAGTTCGTTGGAAGACATACAGCTCTCGAGCCGCGGCCGCGACGTTCGGGACGATTTGCACAGCACTCGCACCCGTCCCGATGATGCCAACGACCTGATCAGCAAGGCGCTCGAGTCTGTCACCCGTGTAGTTGTAGTCCCACCGTGAGGTATGGAATGAATGGCCTTCGAAGGACTCCATCCCGTCGATCCGTGCCAGTTTGGGCTTCGACAGAGTCCCATTGGCACAGACGACAAACTTTGCACCGATCACGTCGCCACGATCGGTCCGAACCTGCCACTCACGCTCTTCGGGTTCCCATATCGTTGAAGTAACCGTCGTTTGGAACAGGGCCAACTCATAGAGCTCGTACTTGCGAGCGATTGCCCGGCAGTGGGCGTAGATCTCGTCGCCGGGGGCGTAATGCCTTTTCGGCACGTACTCCATCTCGTCGAGGAGAGGCAAATAATCGTAGGAGACCACGTCGCAAGCAACCCCGGGGTAGCGATTCCAGTACCACGTACCTCCAACGTCCGCACCGCGTTCGACGATGCGGATCGAGGTCACGCCTACCTGGCGGAGGCGAGCCGCGGTCAACAGGCCCGAGAAACCTCCACCGATCAGGAGGACCTCAACCGTATCGGTGATTGGCTCGCGTTGGACCACCTCAAGCGCATATGGGTCGGTCTCGTACCGGGCCAGATCACCAGTCAGATCAGACGTGTATTGGGCCGTTCCTTCTGGCCTATAGGACAGCCGTACGTCACGCTCTTCCGCGAACCTCCGCTTGATCTGTTCGTAGTACTCATCTGGCCGCGCGCTTTTCTCCGCGTCTCTCCCGCGATCGTCCGGCCCAACTTTTGGGGACGTGTCCGTCGTCATTTCTACTCCTCCGCGGGAACTTTGATTAGCTCCGCACCTCAGTACTCGAACCTACGATCCTTCAGAACACAGGACTTCGTCGCGCCGAAGTGCTCCGATCTCCTCGTCAGCCATTCCCAACCATTCAGCAAGTACCGCGTCGTTATGCTCGCCACGGCCCGGGGCAGGACCACGTACCCCGCTCGATGCGTTGGAGAACCGGTACGGCGTCTGCACCACTCGCCTGGGTCCCCCATCACCGTCGCCAACCTCGGCAATCATTTCTCTCGCCTGCACATCGGCACTTGAGTACGCGTCCTCCGAGGTGCGAATGTCTGCAGATACGAGGCCCGCTTGCTCAAGACCTTTGCGGAGCGCTTCCCGGTTGGGAAAGCTCATGATCCAAGCAGCGATCGCTGCCCTCCGGCCGGCGAGTTTGACAGCTAACTCGCTTCCAGCCGGCGCCGGATCACGGAGGTGAAACGACTTCTTGAGTCTCTCCCACGTATGCCGGTAGTCGGCTGCAATGACTATCGGACCACCCGGGGCGTCCCAGATGTAGCCGCCTAGGCGTTCGACCGGCGACCCATCGATGTAGTGGTGGGCGTAACAGTCGGTCGCGAGCATCGCGTCGAACATGGCCATGTCGATGTACTGTCCTTGACCTGTCCTCTGCCGAAGATTGAGGGCCGACAGAATCGCAATGAGCCCATGTAGTCCGGCGTAATAGTCTGCTATGGACAGCATTGGATCGGTCGGAGGGACACAATAAGCGCGGCTTTGCCTATCGATCAGACCCGTTTGCGCATGGATCACCGGGGCGAAGGCCCTTCGCTCCCCTTCATCACTTGTCTGACCCCAACCGCTGATCGACAGCATTATTAGCTTGTCGTTCGCAGCTGACAGGTCAGTCCAACCAATCCCAAGCCGATCGACGACGCCCGGTCGGAAGTTCTCGATCAAGATGTCGGCTACCGCGGCCAGGCGACGCACGAGCGGAATCGCTCGCGGCGCGTTGAAGTCGATGGAGATGTTGCGCTTGCCAGAGTTGTGCTGCGCGTAGTAACCGGACGCTCCGTTCCGTACCGCACCCCAGAACCGGGACAGGTCACCTTCTGGACCTTCCAGTTTGACGACGTCACAGCCGAGATCCGAGAGAATCCGTCCGACGTACGGGCCCGCTAACACCCGGGACAGGTCGAGTACCCGTAGCCCCTCAAGCGGATAGGGGCGCTGGCTCGCCAGCGGTTCCGTGTCGGCAGAAGAGCGTTCTGGAAGCCTTGAGGCCATCATGTCAGCTAGTCCGATCAAGAGCCCGGCTAGCGACGCGAGCCGTTGCGGCCGCGGAAGTCCGGAGCACGCTTCTCCATGAACGCCCTGGCTCCCTCGAGCATGTCCTCGGACCCAATCGCCTGCGTCAGCAATGCGAGCCCAGATACGAAGCTGTCCCTACACGAATTCCACCATACGTTCGAGCTCAGCTTCGCGATCTCCAGGTAGCGGGGGCTCAGATCGAGCAACTCATTCGCCCACCGGGTAACCTCAGCCTCAAGATCGGCGTCGGGTACTACTGCGTTCAGCCAGCCAAGTTCGAGTGCCTGATGTGCGCTGTAGCGCCGGCACATGAAGGTAATCTCCTTAGCCCGCTTCTCTCCGACCGACATCGGCAACATGTTCGTTCCGCCAAATACCGGCGCACTCCCGACCCTAGGTCCAGTCTGGCCGAGCCACGCCGACTGAGCAGCTATCGCCAAGTCGCATGCGACAACCAGCTCGTTTCCTCCTCCCGCCGCTAGCCCATTAACAGCCGCTATAACCGGACGAGGCGAGGTGCGGATGGTTTCGAACAGCTTCAGTACGTCCACATTGAGGGCACGGAGTTCTTGCACGTTCGGTGAGGCCAACTTCGCAACATAGCCTCCGGAGCAGAAGGCCCTTCCTGCCCCAGTGAGGACGATGACGCCCGCCTCGGCACAACGCTCGACCGCGTCAGCTAGGCCGCTGACCATTCTCGAGTCCATAGCGTTCAAACGATCCGGCCGATTCAGTGTGATCCAGGCAACGTCCCCCCGCGCCTCGACCTCCACCTCTTCCTCATTCGTAGCCAGTCCCATCTCCGTTGACTCCCATTCGTTCGATCTAACTGCGATTCTTCGCTTCCGTACGTGCGTCGAGGCCTACTCGTCCTGCGCCTTTCGGTCGAAGGTTTCCACCGTTACCCCCTGTTCGCGGAGCAGGGCCTTCTGTGTCTTCCCGGAGGGCGTCTTTGGCAGGTCGGACAAGATCCGCCAATACCTTGGCCACAGAAACCGAGGCATCCGCTTACCAGACCACTCGACGAGTTCCTCGATTGACAACGGATCCTTCAGTACTACGACCGCCATTACGTCGTCGTCGCGCCCTTGCTCCGCCGACCGTACGGCAACCACTGCGCAGTCGGTAACCGCCGGGTGTTCGAGTACCGCCTGTTCAACCTCGAATGACGAGATGTTCTCGCCGTTACGCCGAATTGAGTCCTTGATCCGGTCGGAGAAGTAGTACCACCCTTCTTCGTCCCGTCGAAGGCCGTCACCCGTATGGAACCAGAGGTTTCGTCTGGCTTCGGCCGTCGCCTCGGCATTTCTCCAGTAACCGAGGTTGATCAGCCAGGGCTCTTTACTCCGTACCAACAGTTCCCCTACCTCACCAACGGGGACTTCCTCGTCGGTCTCAGGATCCGCCAAGCGGACTTCGAAGAATTCATCACAAAGAAGGCCGGCGGCGCCGGCGGGTCGATCCTCGCCATACGGGGAAAGGAATTGAAAGCAGGTCTCCGACAATCCGAATCCTTCGGTTATCGCTTCAATCCCGAATCGGTCGCGGAACCCGACAGCGATTGACGCCGGGGTCGGAACCGACATGATGCATCGCAGATTGTGAGCCCGATCATCCGGCGTAGCCGGTTGCTGCCATACCCAAGCCATCATCTCGCCAAGAAGGTTCGCCACCGTGAGCCCGTCTTCTCGTGCACGCCGCAGGAACTTCGAGGCCGAGAACTTCTCGTATAGAACGACAGTCGCTCCGACGACGAGCGCGGCGTAAGCAGTCATGAACTGGGCATTACTGTGAAACATTGGTAATGCCAGGGGAACGACATCTGTCTCTTGTAGCCGCAGCAGGTTGATGGATTCCTCGGCTAGGAGATACTGCTGCGCCTCGGACATCATCACGCCCTTAGACGGGCCGGTGGTTCCGGATGTACAAACAATCGAGGCGAGATCTTGCCGACGTATCTCGATCGCTCGGTTGCCCGTCTCGATCCCTCGCAGGTCCTCGAATGGGTGGGCGGACCAACCTCGGCGCCGCAGCCGCGGAATTGTCAGTTGGACGTCGTCTTTTTCACCGACTAAGAAGAACTCGAGGTCGTGAGACAGGCGGGGCGCAGATTCGATGAATCTCTCCACAAGCTCGGGGGTAGTGACGATCCCCCGCGGGTCCAAGAGCTCGAGCACCCGCTCCAGAAAGCCTCCACAGAATTCCAGATTGATCGGCGCCTCTACGATCCCCGCCGTCGCCGATCCGAACCAGGCCAACAGGTACTCGGGACAGTTGGGCATCATGAGCGCTAGTCGGTCGCCCTTGCGATATCCCCGTCGAAGCAAGGCGTCCCCGATGCTTCTAGCTTCCGTTGCAACCTCGCGGTAGGTCCATGCCCGATTCTGACCCTCAGCCTCGCGGAGGTAGACCTTTTCGCCGTGCGACTGGGCACGCCTAGCGAGCACCACAGGCAGTATCCAGCTCTCGCGCTCGAAGGTGATAGTTAGTGGTGGATAGGTTCTTGGCACCTGATGTTCCTCTGGATCCTGGAACCGATCGGACCGGGCCATTGTTTGCCCTGTCCGGTCCGCGGCTGACGATTGCTACCTAGCCTGGCCCGTTGCCGTCGACGAGGAATTCCCGCTGCCACTTACGCATCGCCATATACGCCTTGGATTCCTCCTGGGGAAATGGTGGCTTCCCAATCTGAATCATGTTCTCCCAGATTGGAAAGTCAGCTTCTGCCTGCCTCCGCTCCTGCTTCACCCACCACTTGGCGAGCATCGACCATCGATCGGAGGCCGAATCATCTCGCTTCGGTAGAACTGTTATGCGAAAGTCGGACCGACGATCATCGATTGGCGTGGTGGAAGTAACTAAGACCATGTCGGCCACCTGGGCATCATGAACCTTGTAGCGCCCCACGTGGTATCCGACCCCACAGGCCGTTGTATTGATCGACCCATGCTCGGGGCCATTCGGTGTGAGGATGGTGCTTTCTCGACCGACACCGAAGGTCAGCTGGGTTACCTTCTCGAAATACGGACCCCTCGTCTCAAAGTCCAACTTCATGTCCACCTCCCCTGCCCCGTGGACGTACTTCAAGTGTGCTGGATCGACGATGTTTTCGATGGGTGACAACGGATGAATCGAGGTCTCCCGC
>CAZCCS010000020.1:6001-12444 GCA_964497005.1 uncultured Acidimicrobiaceae bacterium
GTAGTAGTCGCCCGATTCGACCTCGGGAATGGGGAGAGGTTCAAAGGTGGGCTCTCTCTTCGCTGGGTCAAACCAGGTCAGGAGAAGACCGCCGACCTCGCGGACGTGCCAAACACGTATGGTTCGACCCTTCACCGTCTGCTTGCTGTACGGTATAGACGCGTTGCGTCCGTTCGTGTCCCATTGCCAACCATGGAATGGACACTGGATGTGATCGTCAACGATGAAGCCGCCGCAGGCGAGGTTCGCCCCCAGATGCTGACAGTAGGCATCAAACAGATGCGGCATTCCATCAGATGTTCTGAAGAGAACTAGGTCCTGTCCGAAATATCGCAGCCCTTTGACCTCGCCAACCTGAACGTCCTCTGGCCAGCCAATCTGATACCACCCGCTAGCAGCCGCCGGAAAACCTCTTTCGGACCAGGTTGAGGGGTTCTCGACGATGCCCCTCCTCAATTCATGAACGCTCGGTATAGACGAGATAGTGGACATACGTTCTTCCGCTTCTACTGGTCGTTGATACCAAACTGCTGGCGATACACCTCGGTATGTGCTCCAAGTGACGGCAGCAGATATGGGGTTGGCTCCGGGGTTTGGCCAAGAAAAGTCAGCGGAGGCCGGATGACAGACCCACCGCCTTCCAAGGGCAGCAGCATCTGCAGAGCTTCAAAATGATCACTCCGAATGACGTCCTCCGCACGGAGTATCTCGCAGAAGGGGATGTGGCGCGGCTCGAGGAGCTCGATCCAACGGGCGAGCGGGAATCGGCGCACGCACTCCGCCACCTCAGCTCGTTCCGCGCTGTCCGGTCCTTCTTCCCCGAAGTAGAGACGCTCGCTCCAATCGCCCTTTCCCCTGAGCTGTTCGAGTCCCGCTGCTTCGCAGAAGCTGTTCCAGAAACGCTCTTCAATGGGGGCAATGAGCAGGGGCCGGGAGTCAGCTGTGGTATAGATCGCGTACCGCGATCCAAGGTCGCTCAGGATCCCCCAGTCCGAGCCGAGGTTCGCCTTAGCCGTGATCTGGCGCCAGTTCCACCAGACCGCCGACTCCCAAAGGGAAGTCTCGACGGCGGCTACTTCGCCGCTCTGGGAGCGGCGAAGAAGCGCTGCAAGTATGCCGATGGCAGCGATCACGCCGGCCAGAGTTGTGCCCGCAGGACGCCATCCCGCCGAAGCGGGGTTTCCGTCCGGGCCGTCGATAACGTCTACGAGTCCCGCGAGAGCATCAGGATTTTGACCGTGAGCCGGCCGGTCGCGCCAAGGGCCTGACGGGCCGTAGGCCGAAATGTGACAGTAGACGGCTCGAGGATTGATCTCGGCTATCTGTTCCCGGGACAGTCCAAGCCGCTCATTGTCGCGAGCGCGCCCCCCGACGAGGACGACGTCGGCCCATTCGGCAAACGCGGCAACCCATGATGACCACTCGTCGCTCTTGGGATCGGCTGTGACGCTCTCCGCTCCCCAGTTCAGGGCGTGGTGGTAGATGGACTCGTCGGCGATTGTCGGCGCGGACGGCACGTGCCGATTTCCGTCTCCGTGACGGGGGTTTTCGATCTTCACAACCTTTGCGCCGCAAGCACGGAGGAAAAGACTGGCGGTCGGACCGGACAGGTGGGTCGAGAAATCGGCGACATTTATCTGCGGGGCCGCTGCACTCAATCCACTTTCACCTTCCCTCCCTACGGGTGAGCGTAATGGTACTCTGTACTGACTGGTCAGTCAAACATACTGTTGCCACTGAACCTGCCGGTTTCGACCCTGTGAATGCCCTTCTTCAGCCGCCGGTCGCCTGGTCGTTGGGATCCAGCGAATTGGCGCTCAGGCTGATTCCGTTCGGGATAAGACTTCGGATCTGCTGAGAATGAGCCCGCCCAAGGAGAAGTGCGGCTGCCCGGTCGTGGCCAGGATGACATCGGCCTTTGCTATCTGGCGAGGTCCGCACCGACCTTGGATTTGCCGAACGGACTCAATGACCTGAGCCGGTCCGTGAATTCGGCCCATGCCGAGTGATCCGCCAGATGTGTTGAGAGGAAGTTCGCCTCCGACTGCGATCCTTCCGTCCTGGACGAACTCGAAGGCCTCCCCTCGCGCACAGAAGCCCAGTGCTTCTAGCGCCAGGTAGGTGAAGAAGCTGAAGCCGTCGTAAAGGTTGGCTGAGTCGACATCCTTCACGCCAAACGGCGACGACTCCCATAATGCCGAGGCGAACAGGCTCGCACTGTCCTCAAGATCCTCAAGGACCGTCAGCCCTCTGTTGCCATAGTTGATACCGAGGACTGCGGAGCCACTGATGTGCGCCGGAGGATGTATGGCACCCTTCGCGTTGGCGGCCGTGGTCAGGACGACGGCTCCGGCGCCGTCGACCGGCATGTCGCAATCGAGAATGTTGAACGGGTCAGCGACCACGCGCGCCGACATGTAGTCATCAAACGTGACAGGCACTTTGTAAAAGACAGCGTCCGGGTTCAAGGACGCGTTAAGCCGGTTGTTTACGATGAATGACGCCATGTGCTCGCGCTTCGCACCATATTTCCCCATGTACCGCGAATACGGCATGGCAAAACGCGACAGTTGGTCGCCGAAGCCGTAGGGTGCGAGGAACTCGAGTTCCCCTGCAGCCGTGCGACCGCTCAGACCCGCATACTTGCGGCGGGGATTCCTCATGCCTCGCCAGACAAGTACAACTTCGCAGGCACCAGACTGAATCGCGTGGACACCGGCGATGATCGATGCCACAAACGAACCGGGCTGCACTGAGCCATACCAGCGCAAGCGTCGGGCCCCGAGCATGGCCGCCAGGTATTTGATTCCCACGTAGTCGACACCGTCCACCAGGCCCGGGGCCTCATGTCCCGCGTGAGGGAAGTTGGCCATACCGTCAAGCTGATCCGTCGTCATACCAGCTTCGTCCAACGCCTTCTTCGCCGCCTCGAGCGCTAGGAGCCCAAGAGGCACGTCCAGCCGTCGACCGATCTTCGAATATCCAGTGCCACTAATGACCACAGCGCGCATCAGCGCTCACTCCGCATCGAGTCGGGAGTGAACTGCGGCAAACGAAACTCTTCGCTTCCTTCGAAGATCAGATGCACAGGCATCCCCACGTACACATCAGGCGCGCTCTCGCCGACGAGGTTGGTGGCAACTAACAAACCGGGCTGTTCGGCCAGTTCGACCGCGACGGCGACATAGGGGACGTATTCCTCGAAGCCATCAGCCTTCGACTCACGGATAATCGAATACTGATGAACTATTCCATGCCCGGCCACTTCTTCGAACTGAAGCTCGAGACCTAAGCAGCTAGGACAGTGTGGCATCGGGGGATGGATCCAGTACTTGCACTCCCGACATCTCTGTATAACGAGGCGACCGGCCTGCGCGGCGTCCCAATAGGGCCGTGATACGTCGCTGGCCTCAGGAACGGGGCGGCCTGGTCCTGCGTGCGGCAACCGCTTAGCTCCCGACCACGCCCGACAGTTTCAACTCGGCGACCTCGGCTTCACTCAAGCCGAGAATGGTCCCGAGCACGTAGTCATTGTCCTCGCCGTAGTTTGGGCCGCTGCGACGCAATCGCCCCCCTATCGCTGGCGGCGTTGCGCTCATGCTGAATGGCAGCTCTCTCACAGGAAACGTCCCGAGCTCAGTCTGGTTGAGTTCGACCAACCACTCCCCAAAGGCGAGCTGAGGGTCTCTCTCGATGCGATCACGAGCCGTCTGACAGACGCCCGCGGCCACGCCAGCCGCTTGTAGTTCGCCCATGAGTGCATATGCATCCCAGCCGCCAGTCGCCTCGTCGATTACCGCGTCGAGGGCATCCTGGTTGCGAAGCCGTTCGCTCAGACTCTCGAACCGCGCATCCGTCGACAACGATGTGAGTCCAAGCACCCGAACGAGGATGTCCCAGTCGTTGTCTGAAAAGCACGAGATGGCAATCCAGGAGTCTTCCCCTGTCGCCCGATAGATGCCACTCGGCGCGGCCGCCTTATAAGGAGACCGGTTGCCATAACGCATCCAGCGACGGCCGTTAGCGCTGTAATCAAGAAACGCCGTACCGGCTAGAGAGAGTCCTACCTCTACCTGTGATGAGTCGATGTGACAACCGAGTCCGGTGACCGCAGCCCTGTATAGCCCCGACATCACCGAGTTGGCCATGTTGTATGCGCCGAACCAGTCGAGATACGAGTAGCCAATACCAGCCGGGGGATACGGTTCAGGTAGCCCGGACATTTCGGTCAGCCCTGACATGGCCTGTGCGGTGGGACCGTAGCTACGAGTCGAGCCGTAGGTTCCTACAGCTCCCATCCCTGACTGCTCTACCATGACAATTCGAGGATTTATTGCCCGGACTACGTCGTATCCAAGGCCGAGCCGATCAAGTGCACCTGGTGCGAACCCACTGATGAGGGCGTCGGCGTCCCGGATTAGAGTTTTGAGTAGGCGCAAGCCCTCAGCATTCTTCAGGTCGAGGCTCACGCTTAGCTTCCCCGCGTTCACCTCCATGAAGGCTCCCGATCCGTTCATGTCCAATGGTTGCGGAACTCCGCCATGATCGGTTATCGGGGGCCGCTTTACTCTCCCAATAGGACTTCCTCGCATATGATCGGGTCGCGAGTGGTGTTCAACCTTGATCACTTCTGCGCCCATCGCTGCGAAGAACCGACCAGCGCCGCCGGAAGCCAAAATCCAGGACAGGTCGACTATGCGCACTCCGTGCAAGGCGGAAGGAGAACCTCGCCAGCTCTTGGGCTCCGTGGAAGCGATCGTGGCCTCATAAGGGGTTGACCTTTTTGGCGCAGATTCGACCCACTCTGCAGAATCCGCACCGAGCATAGGGACCCGCTGACCCTTCCTCCACGGCACGTCAGACACCCATTTAGAGGTGACATCCGTGAAGGATCTTCCGATTTCCGGGTGGCGAATCTCTTCGAACGTGTCTCGCATCCGCCAGTGCTCGTCCTGCAGGTTCTCCTCGGGCCTTCGAATCGGCGACCAAGGGAGCCCCACTGCCTGCGCCTCCTTCCAGGTCTCCTCAGATGCAAGAACCCTGAGAAAGAAGTCCGACACCACATGCGATACGTGAGCGGCCACTCCCGGATGACGCAAGTAACCTGGATCGAGATAACGTTCGTCGTCCAAGTCAGCTTGCATCCCGTACTTTGACAACAAAGACGCGGTGCTCGGAACGTCGTTCTTCATAGCGCTAGTCATGTACGTGCTATAGGGAAGTTGCCAGCGCCCATCCTTTGTCCGGCAGATCATCTCCCTGGTCAGCGTCGGCATTGAATGGCGACATGTCTGGCGGAAATGTTCGAGCGAGGAATAGATCCAATTCGGGATATCTGATTCCGTGCACTTACTCACCGCGTCATGGACCGATACCGTGAGGTACTGGCCTTGGCCGCCGCGATGCCGGTAGTAGAGCGCGGCCATCACAGCAAGGGTCATGAGCTCACCCGCGATTTGGTACGACTGCCACATCTGGGGAGCGATGGGTGGGGTGTCGTAGCGGCCGCGCAAATCCGGGTCATAGCCGCAGTTCATAGCCACTCCGCCAAGGGCTAGATGGACGAGGTCACTTCCGCGATATGTGGACCAGGGTCCGTCATCCCCAAAGGGCGATATACGGGCATAGACCAGACTGGGGTTCAGCGCTCTGAGAGCGCCTTCGTCCAATCCCCGCTCCCTCATGTAAGCGGGCGACCTTGACACGAGGACTACATCAGCCGCGGAAGCGAGATCACGGAAGATGCCTCGATCCGCCTCATCATCAAGGTCGAGGGTAGCGCTACGTTTTCCGAGGTTGTAGTGCCAGAAATGAAGGCTTCTGTTAGGCCCAGGGATATCGTCCAGGAACGGACCATAGGTGCGCGTAATCTCGCCCGTGGGGGGTTCCACCTTGAGCACGTCGGCTCCTAGACCAGAAAGGACCCTTCCGCAGAACTCTCCGAGTTCGTCCGCAATCTCTAGGACCCGGATGCCTTCGAGATACGAATCGTCGACCTTGTTGGACCCGTCCGTCATCTCGCCCCCACGTCCCTGCTTTTGTCGCATTCCTTCTTAGAGCACTCCTACGCGTCCGGCGGTGGTGATTGGTCGAAACCCGGGTCTGGTGACCAGCGCATGAGGAGGCTAGCGTGTATTGACCGGTCTGTCAACAGATTGGGACTCACGACCAGTTCTCGTCGAAGGGAGCCTGAGTCCTGCCCAGAACTCGGCGATGTCTTGATCGGACCGTGCCGTGACTGTCCATGGTGCTCCTTGACACCGGCTTCACCGAGGAGCCAGAAGGTCAATCCGTACTACTGTCTGCACGTGGCAGCTATCCGAGACGGTCGCCGTCGGCGATCCGCAGGTTTCGATCAGACGCGTCGGCAGATTATCGATAAGGCTGCCGAACTCTTTGCTCGGAATGGCTACGACTCAACGGGCGTCGCCGACCTCGGTGAC
>CAZCCS010000020.1:12454-16589 GCA_964497005.1 uncultured Acidimicrobiaceae bacterium
GACGCCATGTCCTTGGAGCGAGGCGCTCTCTACTATTACATCGGCTCTAAAGAGCAGCTCTTGGTGGACATTCACGATGAAGTCATGATTCCCCTACTTGAGGAGAGCAGACTCATCTACGAATTGACCGGGGACCCGCTCGCCCGTCTCCGACTTATGTCCGAGTCGCTTCTACGGCAGATTATCGACCGAAAGGACCACCTGTGGGTGCTGCTGCACGAGTACCGCGCCCTACAGGGAGAGCATCGTGATCGCTACCGAGAGCAGCGGGCTTGCTACACCCAACGCGTTGACGACTTGCTCGCTGAAGCGCAAAAGCAGAAGCTCCTGGAGCTAAACACCCGGCGCGTGGCGGTGTTGGCGTTCCTTGGAATGCACAGCTCAACCTACCAATGGATCCGTTCGGAGCCGCCGATCACACCAAGCGACCTGTCCGATTTCTATTGCAAGATGTTCTTCCTAGGGACTGCCGGGCCGGCACTCGATATTGCTCAATTCGATGGCCAAGTGGCTCGGCTCCGCGAAAGTCTAGGCGTCACCGCGATCGCCAATGAGGCACCATCCTCGGCAACCATCAAAGGAAAGTCAGATGGTCAGAGGAGACGAAAGGCCTAGACAGGAGCTCCCACCGTCCAGGAGACTCGGCTAGACGGACCACAGGGCTTGGGTGGGTGAGAGGCGTGCGGCTCTTAGCGCGGGGATGACCCCGGCGACTGCGCCGATGATGAGGGAGGCGGCGAATCCACCGACCCAGGCTTCCGTAGGGATGACGGTGGCCCAGTGTTTGGTGTGGGCGTATACGACGGTAGATGCAGCGCCGAGGGCGACGCCGACGGCGCCGCCGAGGAGTCCGAGCAGGACGGCTTCGGAAAGGAACTGGGTGCGGATGTGGCTCCTGGTGGCGCCGAGGGCGCGGCGTAGGCCGATCTCGGAGCGGCGCTCCAGGACAGAGATGATCATGATGTTCGCGACGCCGACCGCACCGACCAAGAGGGCGACGGCGCCGAGGCCAAGGAAGAGACCGTTCAGAGCACTCTTGGCGTCGGCTTGGGCGACGAGGGCGGAGGACGGTTGGCTGACGTTGACCTGGTTGGGGTTCTCGGGATTGGCGGTGGCGGCGAGGAGGTTGTCGACGGCGTTCACTCGGTCGTTTTGGGCGCGAAGGTAGATGGTGGAGGGGTGCCCGTCGAAGCGGAGGTACTTCTCGGCGGCTGGGTAGCCGACCAGTACGGAGGAGTCGATGGCAGAGGCGAGCACCGCGGGTTTGAGGAGACCCACGACGTATAACCATTGGCCGCCGACCCAGATGCGTTCGCCTGGGTAGATGCGGTCGATCCCGAGCCGCTGCGCGGCGGCCGCGCCGAGCACGGCGACGGGTTCTTGGGCGGTGGCCGCGTTGAGGTAGTGGCCTTGGGCGACGCTGGCGGCGATCACCGTGAGGAGGTCGAGGGATGCGGCCTGGACGGTCAGGGCGTTGGTGTCTATTGAGGGGATGTAGGGGTTGCGGTAGGCGTTAACGTCGCTGACCGTCCCGGCGGTCTGCACCTCCTGCACGCCGGGGATCCTGCCGATCATGGCTTGTGACGTGGTGGGCAGTTCGGCCCGGCCGCCGGTGAGGCTCTGGCCGTTGCTGACGGTGAGCAGGTTGGTGCCGAGTTGGTTGATCTCGTTCAACAGGCCGGCCTGGGACGAGGACGAGAGGCCGAGGACGGCGACGATGGCGGCTACGCCGATGGCGATACCGAGGGCGGACAGCCCGGCCCGTAACTTCCGGGTGCGCAGTCCGATCGTGGAGAGCCGGGTTAGGTCGGAGACCTGTAGCCGCCTCCGGGTCAGGATGGCGGTCGCGGTCATGACGGCTCCTTGCTGAGGGGCACGCCGGACCCAGTCTGCGCTGCGTCGATGGGGGGTTGCGCGAAAGGGCGGAGGCGGGGGTCGGTGCCTGCCGCGGGGCCGGTGTCGGCGACGATGCGGCCGTCAAGGATCTCGACTTTGCGGGGCATGCGCTCGGCGATGGCGTGGTCGTGGGTAATCACTACGATGGTCGATCCGGCTTGGTGGAGTTGGTCGATCAGGGCCAGGATGGCGTGGCCGGTGGCTTGGTCGAGGTTGCCGGTCGGCTCGTCGGCGAACACGATGGCGGGCTGGCCGACTAGGGCTCGGGCGATGGCGACCCGTTGGCGTTGCCCCCCGGAGAGTTGGGTGGGACGGGCATGGGCGCGCTGGGCCAGGCCAACTCGGTCTAGGGCGTCGAGCGCGCGCTGGCGGCGATGCTTGACGGGAATGCCGGCGTAGAGCAGCCCGTCTGCCACGTTGTCCAGCACGGTGGAGTGCTCGGCCAGGAAGAACTGCTGGAAGATGAACCCGATTCGGGTGGCTCGTAGGTAGGCCACGTCGTCGTCGGCCATCGTCGCCACGTCCAGCCCGGTGACACGCACTCGTCCGCTGGTGGGCCGGTCGAGTGTCCCCATCAGTTGCAACAGGGTGGTCTTGCCCGACCCCGAGGGACCGACGATCCCGACCAGCTCCCCTTCGGGGATAGTCAGGTTGACCCCGCGCAGGGCCTGGACGGGCGGCTCGCCGGGATAGGTCTTGGTCACGTCGTCGACCTCGAGCACCGGGACCGGCACCACGTCAGTAACGGAACCGTTGTTTGCCACGACCGATGGATGATCGGGTGGGTCCGTCAGGGCATAGGTCATATGACCGGGACCACCACGTCTTGGCCGGCTGCAAGTCCCGACCCGGTGATCTGTACCAGCCCGTCGGCGTCGTCGAACACTCCGAGCGAGACCGGCACGAGATGGTGGCCACCCCCTGGGTCGACGACCTCGACTGCGTAGCCACCACGGGACTGGGCCAGCAGCGCGGTGACTGGAACCGTCAGGGCGCTGGGCAAGCTGGCGGTTGTGATAGTGACCTGTACCGGGGCCTCATCCCAGGTGCCAGTGGCGGCCGGGTCGAAAGGGGTGACGCCCACGGCGATGCGCGGCGTGGTGCTACTCCCTGAGCTGCCCGACGAGCACGTGTCCATTCCCGGAGCAGCGGAACTGGAGTTCGACCCGCCGGGCCCCGAGCTCGGTGGGCAGGTGGCGACGGTCCCTACCGAGGCCACGACACCGGGGGTGCTCTGGTTGTTGGGCAGGGCGATGGTCACCTTGTCCCCGACCGCGACGTCTGTCTGTTGCGTAGCGTCCAACGCCAGCTGCACTTCGCGAGTGGTCGAGCTGCCCTGCATAACCGTCTGGCCGGCCTGGGTGCTGCCCCCCAGCGGGGCTGACAGGGTCGTCACCCGCACAGCGGTGGGTTCGAACACGGCTTGGCCAAAGGTAAGCGTGCCGTTCGGGGTCACCCCCAGGGCGGCCTGAAGTTTGTCTAAGGCAATGGCGGTGGCCCACCCGAACGAGGCGGAAGTCGGGTCAAGTTGAGCCGAGGTGGCGTAGCCGAGCGCGACCAGATCAGCGTTTAGCTCGGCCACGTCTGCGCCGCGCGCCCCGGCCGATAGGGTCCGATAGGCAGGTGTCGAGCCATAGAGCAACACCACCGGGCTGTCGTCTACCCGGTAGAGCACCCGGCCCTGAGGGATCACCTGGCCGGGCAGGGGCAACTCGGTGTACGTCCCTCTGGCCTGGTTGATCACGGAGTACGGCGAACCGTCCGGGGCCGCCCGATAGGTCAGAGTCCCACTCAGGGAGACCCTGGCCGACAGCTCCCGCTTTTCCACCTTCACCGTGTTCGGCGGAGTCTGCTGTGCGGCAGAGGACGCTTGCTTCCCATTGGACATGACGACCACGCCGCCGGTGGCGATAGCTACAGCCAGGACGGCCGCTGCGGCGAGCACCCAGGTCTTCCGCGTCACCGGCCCGCCAGCCCCGGTTCGCCTGAGCAGATAGCGAACTTCTTTGCCTTCTCGAAATCGGCGACGAGCTGCTCAGCCTGTTGTATGCAGTTGCCGGTCACCCGCCAAGGCCACCAGTGGACGGCATCTGCGACTTGCAGGCGTCCATCGCTTGCTGCAGCTGCGGCGAACTCGACCCCACGCCGGAGTCGTGTACTTCACTGCCCGAGAAGGTCGGGTCGGGGAAGTTCGGCATGCCGTGAGCGCGGACGCACTTGGCCCAGTTCAACCAACCTT
>CAZCCS010000021.1:0-16231 GCA_964497005.1 uncultured Acidimicrobiaceae bacterium
AAAGCTATTTTCTCCCTACTGGTCGTGCCTCCTCCCTGCTCATCTGTGAACACGAAGTGACGTGACGTCGGCGTGACGGTTTCTGTCCCCGGGGTCTCCGAGTGTTCACTTTCCGTTATCTCTGTCGAAGGGTCCCGGTAACCCGTCTCGCTTACGGTGGCGGCCGTGCAGACGCCCGCGGGCGTGTCGAGTGAGGTGGCCTTCGTGTTCCCCTCGGGTGGCAGCAGCGGAGCAGTGCAGGTCGGGATCCTGATCTCCCTTCTGGAAGCGGGGGTGATACCGGACCTGATGGTTGGCTCTTCGGTGGGGGCGCTCAACGCGGCGTTCCTGGCTGCGGAGCCAACGGTCGAGCGGGCGGCAGCTCTGGAACAGGTCTGGCAGCGGCTGAGCCGAGCCGACGTCTTCGGCCGCAACGGTTACGGCCTCGTGCGAAGGCTGGTCGCTCGTCAAAACCATCTCTACACTCCGAACGCGCTGTGCTCACTGATCGCGCGTTTGTGTCCGCTCGGCGATCTTGGTGACGGGGTCGTCCGTCTCCAAGTTGTCACGACCGACCTCGACCATGGTGTCGCCAGGTGGTGGGGTAGCGGACAGGCATGTGAGGTTCTGTATGCGAGCGCATGCCTGCCTGGCCTATTCCCTCCTGCGCTGCTGGACGGCAACCGTCACGTCGACGGGGGAGTGCTCGAGCCCTATCCGGTCCGAAGGGCGGTAGATCTGGACGCGTCCTTGGTCTACGTCCTGGGCGAACCGCCTTCCCTCGACTCCAACAATGCCCAGCGCCTCAACGCGCTCGATGTTCTGATTCGCAGCTTCGAGATCAGCCGGTATGGCCGTTTACCGGAACCGGCAGCGGTGGCGCGGGCTGGCCAGCGTGTGATCGTGATCCCGGGCGCCGACACCTCAGGCATACCTATCACCGACTTCCGACACACCTCGAGGCTCATTCGCACGAGCAGAGAGATAAGCCGGAGGTTTCTACTTTCACTCGGCGGAACGGCAACCCAGGAACCCCGCGCGTCAGCCGACTCGAACGCTTAGCCGCAAGCCGAAAGCAGACTACCGACGTTCTGGTGGAACAGCCCCGGAAGGTCGTCTTCTACACAGCCCGCTCGTTCGTAGTCCGCAACGGGGGTGGCGGTGCCTTCGGAGTGCGGGTAGTCGCTGCAGAGCATGAACACGTCTCCTGACTTCGCGGTCAGGCGGCGGGGGTCTTCATAGGAAAAAGAGGAGACCTTCACGTGCTCAAGGAAGTAGTGGCTCGGGCGGTGGCGCAGGGGAGTCACCGGACGGCCGTTGAGCCGGGTGGTGAAGTCGGTTCCGCCGTCGAGCATCAGAAGGAACTGCGGGACCCATATGGAGCTGAGCTCAACCACCCCAACCTTCAGCTGGGGATGTCGGTCGAAGACCCCATGAAGTATGAGGTCCGTCAATGCGAGCGCAGGAGGCACCCAAAGGAAGACCGATTCGGTGACCGGGACGAAATCCTCCTCGTACCAGCAATCGTCGAACACCCGAACCTGGTCGGCCACGTGAAACACAGGGGTGACGCCATGCTCGACGAATCCAGCCCATATGCCTTCGTGGTCGGGGTGGGACAGCTGCCGTCCGTCGACGGGACCTGCGGCGATCATCGCGAGCCTGATGCCGCCGTCCCGGCTAGGTCGCCGAGGCCGGTTCGCCGGGCGACGACCCTCCCGCTATCTCGAAGGACCAGAGCTCCGACGAGACGGAGACTGGGCCACCGTGGGGCGCCGGCCTGTCGGCGCCGGCGTGACCGTGGCCGAAGGCCGGCGAGGAGACCCACGAGTTGAACGAGTCTTCGTCGCGCCATCGGGTGACCACCAGCCATTGGGCGCGACCGTCGGTGGGCTTAAGCAGCTCGAAACCCTCGAAGCCTTCCTGATTGTCGACCGCTCCGGCACGTGCCGCGAAGCGCCGGGCCAGCTCGTCACCGCTGTCCTCTGGCACCGTGATGGCGTTGATCTTTATGACCGTCATGGGCCCGATCTGATCAGATCCGAGTCCGGTCCGCCACGTGACCGGTCTCAGATCCGCCAGAAGAACTCGAGGCGTTGGTTCACCCCGTGGATATCGAAATCGTTTGGGTCGAATGAGTCCCCTAGCCAAGCGACCACATCGTCGTGCTCCGGATCTGCCGGGTCGGTCAATGCGTCAATGAGGTGCTCGTAGCCCGAGGGGCCTCCCGAGTCCTCGGGCGGCGCGGACCGGGCGCCCTCCAGTACCTCGACCGGGGAAACCGATGCCGTGTACGGCTCCACCGAGACCACCTCCACGAGGTGTTCCCAGCCATCCCCGAGGTCGTAGTCGTAGTGGAACGCCGAGTCCGTCTCGGCTAGCTGACCCAGCTCGAAAAGGCTTTCGTCCTCCAGCTCTTCACCCCAGTCCTCTTCCTCGGCCGAACCAAACGTGCGTTCCCCAAAACGCCACTCATGCAGGTGGCGGTCCTCCCAGCCCATCGCGACCTGCACGATCGGGTGGAGGACGGACAGGGGCGTCGAGCTCGGCACGCGCAACAAACGCCATACCGGCGGGGTGACGTCGAGGAGCGTGATGCGGAGCAGATGGACGGTCGGTAAGGCTTGCTGCATGATCGCGGCATTTTCTATCACCCCCCTCGGTACGGGCGAATCGGTCGGCGCCCAGGTCGCCGAAGCAGTCCGCCTTGTGAGGCGAAGCGGGCTTCCCAACGAGACAAACGCGATGTTCACCAACGTCGAAGGGGAATGGGACGAGGTCATGGACCTCATCAAGGTGTGCGTGGAGAAGGTCTCCGAGGCTGCCCCGCGGGTCAGCGTGGTGGTCAAAATCGACTATCGCCCCGGGGTCGACGGGGCGATCGAAGCAAAGGTGGATTCTGTGAATCGATTGCTTGGTTCTGGGTAGACGAACCGTATCGGCATCGGAAACTGCCCGAACCGATCGACGGATCAAGGAGACAACTGTGGCTGTAGGGATCATTGACGCTCTACGTCAGGATCACGACGACGTTCGCGAGATGTTCGGCCGGCTGGAGCAGGCGAGCGGACAGGAGCGACACGAGCTTTTCCAGCAACTCGTTGGCGAGCTCGTCCGGCACGAGGTGGCCGAGGAGGAGATCCTGCGGCCGGTGAGCAAGCGGGACGCAGGCGCGGCGATAGCGAATGCACGGCTGAAGGAAGAAAGTCAGACGGAAGAGCTGCTCAAGGAGATGGAGAAGCTAGATACAGGCTCCGCCGAGTTCACGACCAAACTCGTCAAACTCCGCAAGGAAGTCGAGAACCACGCCGAAGCTGAGGAAACCAAAGAGTTTCCCCGGGTGGCGGCCAAGGAATCTCGGGAGCGCCTGGAGCAGATGGGCAAGGCGTACGAGGCCGCGAAGAAACTGGCGCCCACCCATCCCCATCCCTCCACTCCGAACACGCCAGCAGCCAACGTGCTCGTCGGGCCGTTCGCCGCGGTCTTGGATCACGCGCGTGACGCGGTGAGGGAAGCGCTGAAGTCCAATTCGTAGGCGGGCCACCGAACAAGTCGTCGCCGCCCGCGTCAAACGGGCTTTCAAGAGCCCGGGTGCACGCCCCCTTTGACGACCGTGCGCGCCAGGATTCCGAGGGTGGCGCGCAGCGCTCCCTCCGGAATCACCGGGAAAACACCGGCTTCTTTCCACACCGGGTCGCTCCCCGACCAGTCGTAGTACGAGGTGACCAAGGTGCCGCCTTCGACCGGTTCGAGCGTGTAGCCGTACACATGTCCGATGGCCGGTCGGAGCTGCCCTAGCACGGTCCACTCGATCTCGTGGTTGGGCACGAGCTTGGTGATGGTCACGGTCACGTCGTAGCGACCAAGGGGGTAGTCATTCAGCGCCTCTCGGTCCATGTGGACGACGAAGCTGTCGCCGATTGCGCCGACTGGATTTCCGGTCGCGTCCATCAGCATGCCCGAGCTGTCGATCGCGACGTGACCCTGCGGATCGCTCAGCACCTTGAATATCTCCGCGGGCGTGGCCGCGATAGTTCGTTGGACCTGGAGGCGCTCGTCTGGCATCTGACCATCCTGCCTCAAGGAGACGGCGCCCACCTTTGCGTGCTACGGGCTCGGCCGGCCGAGAAAGATCCGACCCTCCACGGCGCAGCCGACCTCTACTACGAAGTCAGGCCGTAGGGTTTTCTTCAACGTTGGAAAAAGACCGGTCGTGTCTGGAAGGGTGTATCCGTGCGCACTCGAGTTTCTGAACTGCTCGGAATGGAATTTCCGATATTCGCCTTCAGCCACTGCAGGGACGTGGTGGCTGCGGTCAGCAAGGCGGGCGGGTTCGGCGTCCTGGGCGCCGTTGCCTACTCGCCCGAGCACCTGGACATAGCACTCACCTGGATCGACGAGAACGTCGGGGACCGGCCTTATGGCGTGGACGTGATCGTTCCGGCGAAGTACGTCGGCGAAGACGCTGGCGGGCTGACCACCGGGCAGGCGCTTGACCTGATCCCGGAGGAGCACCGTCTGTTCGTGAGCGAGCTCATGGACAAGTATCACGTGCCCGATCTGCCAGACGCCTCCGGCAGAAGCGGAGAGAGAAGGATGCCGTTCTCTCGAGAGAGCGCGAAGGAGCTCCTCGAAGTGGTGTGGGGGCATCCGAAGGTCAAGTTCATCGCCAACGCGCTGGGCCCCGCTCCCGACTATCTCGTCGAGGAGGCCCACGCCCGCGGGTTGGTGGTCGGTGGGCTGGTCGGCAAGGTCGAGCATGCCAAGCGGCAGCAGGAGGCCGGCGTCGACATCATCATCGCCCAGGGCTACGAGGCCGGTGGTCATACCGGCGAGATCGCAACCATGGTCCTGATTCCCCAGGTGGTCGATGCCGTGGCCCCAGTTCCTGTGCTCGCCGCGGGCGGGATCGCGGACGGGCGGCAGGTTGCTGCGGCTCTAGCCCTTGGAGCCGAAGGCGTCTGGTGCGGATCGGTCTGGTTGACGACCGACGAGGCCGAGACCCATCCGGTCGTCAAGGAGAAGTTCCTCCAAGCCACGTCCGCCGACACGATCAGGTCGCGCGCCAAGACGGGAAAGCCCGCCCGGCAGCTCCGATCGGCCTGGACTGACGAATGGGAAGACCCGGCGAATCCCTCTCCTCTCCCGATGCCCCTGCAGGGCGCCCTGGTCGCCGAGGCTGAGATGCGGATCGCGCGCACCGCAGCATCGAACGAAGGCGCAAGGAACCTGATCAACTACTTCGTCGGCCAGGCAGTAGGCCAGATGAACAAGCCCAAGCCGGCTGCCCAGGTCGTGCTCGACATGGTCGAGGGTTACATCGACGCGGCGAGCAAGCTCGGCGCGAGCCTTGATGATTCTCCATCTGTGTAGGGCTTCGTGAACGTTGACCACCTCGTCAGTACTTACGGGTACTGGGCGGTGTTCTTCTTCGTCGGAATCGAAAGCCTCGGCATCCCTCTTCCCGGTGAGACCGCTCTGATCGTCGCCGGGACGTTCGCCGGCAAGAACCATCATCTGAATCCGTGGGGGATCTTCGCGGTCGCCTCTGCCGGCGCCATCATCGGCGACAACATCGGCTACTGGGTGGGTGACAAGGGCGGCTTCCGGATACTGAAAAAGTACGGTCATTACATCCGGCTCGACGAACCGAAGCTGAAGGTCGGCCGATACGTCTTCGACCGGCACGGAGGCAAGGTGGTGTTCTTCGGCCGGTTCGTCTCGGTCCTTCGCACCTACGCGGCGTTCTTGGCTGGGACCAACCGGATGCATTACCGGCGGTTTCTGGCTTTCAACGCGGCGGGGGGCATCCTGTGGTCGGCGATATACACCTTCGCCGCCTACCTGCTGGGGACCACCCTCCAGAAGAATTCCGGGACCATCAACCTCGTCCTAGGGGTCGTGGGCGGGGTCGTGATCCTCACCGTGATCGTGTTCGTCCGCCGGCAGATCAAGCGCCTGGAGGAAAGGGCGGAGGCCGCCTACCCCGGCCCGCTCGTGTAGGTCGACAGACCAGCGCGACCCGGCTCGGGTGGGATCGGCTCGCCACCAAGCGCCTTTGAGGGACAATCGAGCTTTGCGGTGCAAATTTGAAAGTCGATGTTCCATGCGTCCCACAGACGCGAGATGCACCGCAAAACGGCCGGATTTCGGGGTCGCCGCGTTCCGGGGGAGGCTGGGGTTGGGGCGCCAGCGGCGTCAGGTGTAGCGGGTCAGGTGCGCCGGGTCAGGTGCGCCGGGTCAGGTGTACCGGGTCAGGTGTAATGGTGGGCGGTGATGCGGTGGGGGTCCGAGGCGCCGCCTGCGGAAGGGTTGACGTGGATGGTGGCCCGAGCCAGGCGGGGGATGTCGTGCAGGAGTTCGTGCTCGGCGTGCTCAGCAACTGCGTGGGCGTCTGCGAGGCTGAGGGAGGCCTCGGCAGAGATGTCAGCCTCGGCCAGGAGTTCGTGGCCAACCCACCGGATCCTGACCCGGTCGACTCCGGTGACCCCTTCGACGCCGGCGAGAGAGTCACGGACGCCGTCGACCAGTGATGGGTCGACGCTGTCCATCAGTCGGCGGTAGATGTCGCGGGCGGCGCCCTTCAATACGACGAGCACCGCCACGGTGATCACCAGCCCGACCACCGGATCGGCTTGTTTCCATCCCGCGGCGACACCGATCGCGCCGATGATGACCGCTAAGGACGTGAACCCGTCGGTTCTAGCGTGGCGCCCGTCGGCAACCAGGGCCGCCGACCCGATTCGCTGGCCCACCCGAATCCGATATCTCGCGACCAGCTCGTTGCCGGCGAAACCGACGAACCCCGCTGCCGCGACCCACCCAAGGCCGTTGATCGTGCGGGGATGGCTTATGCGGAGGATCGCCTCCCAAGCTGCGACCACCGAGGAAGCGGCTATCACCGCGACAATGAAGATCCCGGCGAGGTCCTCAGCCCTTCCGTACCCGTAGGTATATCGATCGTTCGGCGGCCGCCGGCTGACGAAGAACGCCACGCCCAGAGGGACTGCGGTCAGCGCGTCGGCGAAATTGTGGATGGTGTCGGAAAGCAGGCCGACAGATCCGGTGCCCATTACCACAGCGAGCTGAACGCCCGCGGTGAGAGCCAACCCGGCCAGCGAGAATTTCAACGCCCGAATCCCATCAGCGGTGGACGAGAGAGCCGACGCGATCGAATCTGATGGGTCGTGGCTGTGGGGAACTACGACTGAGCGAAGGCGGCCCAGAACGCCACGATCGTGGCTGAGGTCGTGGTCGTGTGCACTGCCACTGTGCGCATGGTGGTGCTGACCATCACCATGAGCCTTCGCCATGAGTTCACCCTAGTGATCGGACCCGTCTCCGGGAGGGGTAGGTTCTTTGCCATGACGCTGGCCGGAACTAGGGGCGTATCAGCACGCGCCGCCGCCAACTGGGAGCAGTACCGCCAACGGGTCGCAGGCCTGAGAGCGGAGTACGAGGCGATCGGCCCAGGGCAGGAGGTCCGTCTTGCCAAGAAGACGTCGAACCTGTTCCGGCCTCGGAGACCGGCGTCCCGACGAGGCCTGAACGTGGCGTCTTTCGACGGTGTGATCGAAATCGACAGCAAAGCCCGCACCGCGGAGGTGCAGGGTATGACCACCTACGAGCATCTCGTCGACGCAACGCTCGCTCACGGGTTCATGCCACTGGTGGTGCCCGAATTGAAGACGATCACGCTCGGCGGCGCGATCACCGGGCTTGGAATTGAAAGCTCTTCCTGGCGCAACGGAATGCCGCATGAGTCTGTCACCGAGATGGACATACTCACCGGATCCGGGGAGGTGGTGACCGCAGACGCGCGCGGTGAGCACAGCGATCTGTTCCATGGTTTCCCCAACTCATACGGAACGTTGGGGTACGCCCTGCGCGCGCGCATCGAACTTGAAGAGGTACGTCCTTACGTGCATTTGCGGCATCTCCGGTTCCAGCAGTTCGAGGACCTGGTGGAGAAGCTCACCGACGTTTGCGCAGTCGGCTCGTATGAAGGAACCGGCGTGGCCTTCGTCGACGGCTGCGTTTTTTCCCCTGAGGAAAGCTACCTGACACTCGGTAGCTGGACCGACGAAGCGCCTGCGGTGAGCGACTACACCCACATGGGGATCTATTACCGCTCTATTCAGGAGAAGCGTGAGGACTGGCTGACCGTTCGCGACTATCTGTGGCGGTGGGACACTGACTGGTTCTGGTGCTCGAGAGCCTTCGGCGTGCAAAGACCCTGGCTGCGTCGCCTTGCAGGCCCGAGGTTCCTCAGAAGCGACGTGTACTGGAAGATCGTGGCCCTCGAAAACCGTTATGGGCTCAAAGCAAAGGCGGATCGTCTCTCAGGTCGCCCGCCCCTGGAGAACGTGATCCAGGACATCGAGGTGCCTGTCGATCGGGTGGCCGAATTCGTCGCCGACTTCCAACGGGAGATTCCGATCTCTCCGTTCTGGTTGTGCCCGCTACGAATGCGCGAACGGTCGCCTGTCTGGGACCTCTACCGGCTCGATCCCGACACGCTCTACGTCAACGTTGGGTTCTGGTCCAGCGTCCCGCTCGCCGAGGGGATGGATATCGCCCATCACAATCGGTGGGTCGAGGAGGAGGTCGACCGTCTCGGGGGTAGAAAGTCGCTGTACTCGACAGCGTTCTACGAAGAGGATCGGTTCTGGGAGCTTTACAACGGACCCGCGTACGACAAGTTGAAGGCGCGCTATGACCCGTCCGGGCGCCTGCTCGACCTATACGAAAAGTGCGTCCGCTCGAGGTAGCGGGCCAACCGGAGAAGATTGGAGGAACCCTTGGCAAACCGTTTCCCCATAGCCCCGGTGCTCGCCGAAGTGGTGGCGCCTGGCAGTCAAATCGCGATCGAGGCATTTGACGGCAGTTCGGCGGGGCCGGCTAACGCAGCTATCCGACTCGTCGTACGGGACCGCCGCGCCCTGAACTGCGTGGCCACAGCACCGAGCGACCTGGGCCTCGCCCGCGCGTACGTGTCGGGATACCTCGATCTCGAGGGCGACATGTTCACCACGCTGAGGATGCTGGCGGGGGACAGGATCGGTTCGTTGTCGCGGGCAGACAGGCTCGGCGTTCTGCGGAAGCTGGGCATGGGAATACTGCGTCCAGTACCGCCGCCTCCCGAGGAGGTCCACCCCGGACCTTGGTGGGGGCTCCGACATTCGCTGAGTCGGGATTCCCGCGCGATAAGCCACCACTACGACGTATCGAACCGGTTCTACGAATGGCTGCTCGGTCCTTCGATGGCGTACACGTGCGCGGTGTATCCGTACCCCGGCGCGTCCCTGGAGGAAGCTCAGGAAGAAAAAGTTGATCTGGTGTGCAGGAAGCTGGACCTGCAACCCGGGCAACGATTGCTCGACGTCGGTTGTGGTTGGGGGACGATGGTGTTGCACGCCGCGAAGCACTACGGGGCGCGTGTGGTCGGCGTAACCCTTTCCCGCCAGCAAGCCGAGTACGGGCAGAAGCTGATCGCGGAAATGGGGCTGTCCGAGCTCGCGGAGATCCGCCACGGGGACTACCGGAGCGTCGGCGAGACGGGGTTCGACGCGGTCAGCAGCATCGGGCTCACCGAGCACATAGGTGCGAAGAACTTGCCGGCGTATGTGAGCTTTCTGGCGAGCCGGCTACGCCCGCAAGGGCGGCTGCTGAACCATTGCATCACCAGGCCGGTCACGTCCGTGCCGGCGCGGGCCGGAGGATTCATCAATCGTTACGTCTTTCCCGACGGGGAGCTCGAAGCGGTCGGGGAGATCATCTCGGCGATCCAGGACAGCGGTTTCGAGGTCCGCCACGAGGAGAACTTCCGGGAGCACTACGCCCTCACCTGCGCCGCGTGGGGCGCGAACCTCGAGGAGCATTGGGACGAAGCCGTCGAGGAGGTCGGAGAGGGGCGCGCGCGTGTATGGCGTCTGTACCTTGCCGGGTCGAGGCTCGGGTTCGTCGAGCGGCGCATCGAGTTGCACCAGGTGCTCGCGGTGAAGACGGCGGACGGGGTATCCGGTATGCCGTTAGAGCGCCTTGACTTCGGTGCCAGGCGGGATTTCAGTCCGTCTTGACGATCAGCACGGCGCACTGTGCGCCGTGTGCCACCGAGTTCGGGACCGATCCGAGGAAGCGCCGAGCGCCGTGCATGCCTTTGGACCCGACGACGATGAGGTCCGCGCCGACCTGATCGGCGACGTCCAGGATGGCGTCTGCCGGGTGACCACCGACGCTGTGCCGGCTGATGTCTATGCCTTCACCCCAGGCTGTCGCGGCGTTTTCGGTTACCTGGTCGGCGGCTTCCCGGGCGAAGCCGTCGGGCGTGGCCTCAACCAGGGGGGCTCCCGACGCTGCGCCCATGCCACTTGAACCGGCGCGGAATCCGGTGACGATATGTAGAGGAGCCCCCCATTGACGCGCAAGATCCGCCGCTGTCTCGACCGCGCGGTCTGCTGTCCCAGAACCGTCCGTGCCTACTACGACGCACTTGTACATGACCCGTCCTCCTAGTCTCCGGCGGTCAGGGGGCTGAAGTTACGACCCGCTGTGGCCGGCTCAACACAATTCTGTACGAAGGTCTATACAGTCCGGTGGGGCGTTGGGATCCGTTCCGGAGGTCGGCTCACGGCCAAGCGGAGCTAAGCGGGAGAGACTTTCCGCCGGGCGATGATGACGGGGTCGGGCCACCTCACGTCGTTCACCCAGCGGAGCTTTTCCATCACTTTGATCAGAAGGGCGCTCGAGTCGATTTGGAATCTCCCGACTCCGTGACGTGCGGATCCCGGCTCGGCGTGGTGGAAGTTGTGCCACGACTCACCGAAGGAGAGGATCGCCAGCCACCAGACGTTCTGGCTGCGGTCCCGGGTTTTGAACGGGCGACGGCCGCGGATGTGGCACACCGAGTTGATCGCGAACGTGACGTGGTGAAGCAGGCTGACCCTGACCAGGCTCCCCCAGAAGAAAGCGGTCAGTGCTCCCTGCCACGACCATGACCAGAACCCGCCCACCAAAGGCGGCAAAAGCAGCGAAACCGCAACCCAGAGCGGGAAGGTGCGCGACACGGCGGTTATGTCCCGGTCGGAGACCAACTCCGGCGCGAAGCGGCGTTCGGAGGTCTTCTCCCAATCGAACAGCCAGCCGACGTGCGAGAAGAAGAAGCCCTTGGTAAGGGCCTTCAGGTTCTCGCCGTAGCGCCAAGGGGAGTGCGGATCACCCTCTTTGTCGGAGAAACGGTGATGACGGCGATGGTCCGCGACCCATTGGATCACGGAACCCTGGATTGCCATGCTCCCGGCGATCGCCAGGAGAACGCGCAGCCACCGCTTCGCCTTGAAACCGCGGTGGGTGAAGTACCGGTGAAACCCGACGGTGACCCCGTGGCCGGTGAGTCCGTACATGACGAACGCGATCACAGCGTCCCGCCAGGTCAACCCCCATCCCCAGAACACCGGGATCGCCGCGATCAGCGCAACGAGAGGTAGCACGATGAAGAGCGTCAGGAGGACCTGCGAGGTCCAGGACTTCCTGTCGACTGGTTCGGAGTCCAATCCGGGGGCGATCGGAGAGGGGCGGTCGATGACGGCCTCGGTGATAGTCAATTGACCTCGTCTCTCGGCGTGCGTCCGCCTGTGCAGGCCGACGGGTACAGTCACCCCATTCTCGCGCACCGGCAGGGTGGTGTGGAAGCGGCCGGTAGCTTTGCCGGCCGTGAACCGGTTGGAACTCGGCCTGCTCGGTGCGTGTGGTGCTCTGCTCGCCGCGGGTGTGGTCGGCGTCTCCACTCATGACTCCGCCAGCGCGCACCGGGCCACGACCCCGACGACTGTGACACCGGCCACGTCGGTTGCGCCGCGGTCGTCCACGACGGCACCAGTCGCCGAGCCAGGCCAGAGCTCCCAGGCTCTGGCCGCCAACTTGCTCACCCCCACCGACCTTGGTGGCTTCTACAGGGTGAACCCCGCGGTCGGCTCAGCTCTGAACAGGTCGGCGCCGTGCATCGCCGGACTCGGACCCTCGCAGGCGCAGAGCGGCAGCGCGTCCGTCGGTCTGGTCGGCCCTGATGCGGGCGGGCTTCCCTTCATCACCGAGATCGTCGGCTCTTACGCGGGAGGCACCGCGCCCGGGGTATACCAACAGGTGGAAGCCGCCCTTCGCTCGTGCGCGAATTTCGCCGCCAACATCGAGGGGACCCAAGTTCGGGTGCCCCTTTCCGAAGGAAACCTTCAACCGGTCGGTGACGCGTCGAGCGAGTTCGAGGGTTCCTTCAACGCAGGCGGGAGGGCCGAGAGGCTGCAGGTGGGCCTAGCCCTGAGCGGCCAGGACGTCGTGTGCGTCGTTTGGGTCGCCGCCGCGGGGTACAACCCGATCTACGGAGACCTGCCCTCGACGTTGAGCGCCGCAATCGGCAAGCTCGCCTGACAACGAACGACAGCGACGTATCGTGCCACGGTGACCCAGAAGCTGTCCCACGCGGCCGCAGCAAAAGAACTCGCCTCCCAGGATCCGGTCCTGGCCGACCTGGTGGCGAGGGTCGGGCTTCCCAAGCTGCGCAAACCGGTCGACACCCACTTCGCTGCTTTGGTGCGGGCGATCACCTACCAGCAACTGGCCGGCGCTGCCGCGGCCGCGATTCATGGTCGACTTGTGGCAGCCCTTGAAGGAGTGGTCGAGCCGGCCGCTCTTCTGCAGTTGAGCGACGGGCAGATGCGCGCGGCGGGATTGTCCGCCAACAAGACCGCGTCGCTGCGGGATCTGGCGGCAAAGGTTCTCGATGGCACGGTGGTACTGGATCCCCGCGGCGTAAGCCGAGAATCGGATGAAGAGGTGATCGACAGGCTCAGCACGGTCCGCGGGATCGGTGAGTGGACCGCCCAGATGTTTCTGATGTTTCAGCTGCGCCGGCTCGACGTTTGGCCCACGGGCGACCTCGGCGTCCGGAGAGGTTACGGCCTGGCTTGGAAGACGCCGATGCCTGCCCCCAAGGAGCTCGCCGCGCTGGGGGAGCGCTTCCGGCCGTATCGCTCGGTCGTTGCCTGGTACTGCTGGCGGGCGGTAGAGGTGTACGCCGGTGCGGCGGAGAGCGCTCTCACCGGATGATTCCAACCGGTCTGGGAACCGCACGAACCACGAGACAGCAGACGTGAAGAGGCTGCTCGTCGTGCATCACACCGTTTCGCCGGCCACCCACGCAGTCCACCTCGCCGTCATGGCCGGGGCACAGGATCCGGCGATCCAAGGCGTCGAGGTGCTTGCTCGCCCAGCTCTCACCGCGTCGGCGGTGGAAGTGATGGAAGCCGACGGTTATCTCCTCGGCGGACCTGTGAACCTCGGCTACTTGGCCGGTGCGTTGAAGCACTTCTTCGACCAGATCTACTACCCGTGCCTCGACGCAACCCAGAGGCGCCCGTTTGCCGCGTACTTGCACTCGAATCAGGACGCCACCGGCGCACTGAGGGCTCTCGAATCGATAACTGGCGGCTTGAAGTGGAGGCAGGCGCAGGCCCCCCTGATCGTCAAGGGCCAACCGTCACCGCAGGATCTGAACGCCGCCCGCGAGCTCGGGGCATCCGTCGCGGCGGGCTTGGTGCTCGACTGATCACCTCGACTGATCACCTCGACTGATCACCTGGGCGTTGACAACCCCGCCGCCGTGAAGCTCAGGTGCGGGCCCTCTCCGGGCCGGCAAGTCCCGCCAGATCCTCGTCCATGCCGTCGAGCATCCGCCGGGCCACCTCAGCCCTGGCCCGGGTCTTGGTGCCGGCCACCGCTCCGCGCCTCCGTTCGGACAGCCTTGAGGTCATTGCTCCGGCGGCCTCGATCAGACGATCCCCGTCGACCACTTCGTCGAGGAAGCCGGCGGTGATCGCTGCGGGCGGGTCACCGACTTCGCCGAGGATGATCCGGTCGAACTTCGAGGGAGGCATCCGGTAACGGGCCAACTCGACCCCCCAAACCGGCAGCGGCATGCCGATCGCCACCTCGTTGAGGCCTATCTGGAAGGATCCTTCCGCGCCGATGCGGTAGTCCGCGGCCAACAAGACGAGCGCTCCCGCCGCGAGAGCATGACCGGTGCACGCAGCGACGACCGGCGTCGGATGCAGCAGCAACTGCGCGGTGAATCGTCCCCCTTGAGCGACCAGCGCGCGCATTGCGTCCGGGCTGGACGTCATGGTCGCCAGGTCGAAGCCCGCGGAGAAGCGCCCAGGTCTGCCGGCGAGGAGGACCGCCGTTACCTCTTGGTCCTCAGTGGCACGCGTCAACGCCCGCGACAGCTCGGTGAGGACCTCCGGGGTGTAGACGTTCGCCTTCCCGTCGTCGAAGGTGATGATGGCGACCCTGTCGCGAATCTCGTAGCTGACCGTCATGGCCGGCGATGCTAGGTGGCCGAGGACCGGGCGCTATAGATCCTTTAGTCTGCCTACCAGTGTTTTCCATGTCCTTCGGCGCTGTTGGGTAGACTTGGTCAACTATAGTTGACTTAGTCTACCCACCTTGCATTTTCAGGTGGCTCAAGACCTACTCGGCGAACACGAATACACATGAAATTGACTGAAACACTCTGACAGGGGTATAAAGGGTGGGAGAGGAAGCAGCTCCTGCGACACGCCCTGGAGGGAGTCATGTCACGTTCGGTCGATCTGTTCATCGCTTGTCGAGAGCCGCTGGAGGTGGTCGCGGAAACCGTCGCCAAGCTCACCGGGTTCCGGGTTGTCCGTGGTCAGGGTGAAAGCTGGGTGGTCCAGGATGGCGACGTCCACGCGGTTCTCGGCGAGCACCGCTACCCGGATGGCGGCGAGCTCCCACTCAGCAGGTACACCTACGTCCTTTCGGCGCGGGTGGCCGACACGGTCCGCCCCCAGGACAGCGCGCCAGCAGCCCTGCTGAGGCGGGTGGCGCAGAAGCTTCAGGAGAAGTCCCCGCCGTGGTTGGTTCTGATGGTCCTCGATCTTCAGTACAAGGACCACCCCGCCAAGCCCGGTCCCGAGGTTGAGGGGGACCCGGGCGCCACAGTGGACTCGGGGGCGACGTCAGACCCGGCGACGACGACCGCTGATCCGACGACCACGGCCGACCCGGCGACCGCCGACCCGGCGGCCACAGCCGACCCGCCGGCGAACGCCGGCCCCGGCGCCACGGACCCAGCGACCACGGCGGCTTTCTAGGCCATCTCCCCGAGCCCAGCGGGCAGCGCCGGCGCCGGCCCGGTTCCAGCCCAACGGGGCGGCAGTGCGCGAAGCTGCCAGTGTGAGCAGCCAGCCGTCCAGGGGTGACGACGAGGCGTCACCCACGCCGTCCAAGGGTGCGGGGTGGGAGCGGGAGCTCGCCAGCCAGCTGCCGGGCCCAGACGCCGAGTCCGCCGCCGCGAGGTTCGCCGCCCGGGCGCCGGCAAGCTACAAGGACCAGACCGATCCCGCCTTGGCCGCCCTCGACGTCGCTCAGCTCGGTGAGCTCGAGCAGGCAGAAGAGCCGGCCGCCGGCGACAAAGCCGTGGGCAAAGTCTTCGGCGGTGAGCACCGGCTACTCGTGGGCCCCTCGGGGGATCCGGGCTGCACCTTTCGCCTTCGACGCTACGGCGAGCAGGCCATTGAGCTCACCACCTTCCTGCCGGTGCTGGAGAGCTTCGGTCTGATCGTCCTCGACGCGGTTCCGCACCGCATCGCGGCTTCCGAGCCGAAAGGCGCCGTTTTCCACATCGACGACATTGGGGTGCGGGTCGACTCCCCGGACGGTGCCGAAGCGCTCAGGTTCGTGCCCGAGATCCACGGCCCACGCCTCGTGGACGCGCTCGAGGCGGTCGCTCGCGGTGAGGCCGAGGTCGACTCGCTCAACCGGCTGGTGACCGTCTCGGGCCTGGACTGGCGGCAGGTGGGACTGCTGCGCACCTACTCGCGTTACCGCCTGCAGGCCGGCACCGCCTCCTCGGCCGTCGAGCTGGCCAACCCGCTGGTCGAGTTCCCGGAGGTCGCTCGGGGGCTCGTCGGCTACTTCCACGGCCGCTTCGACCCTGGCCTCGACCGGGAACCTTCGGGCGCGAGCGGGTCCGAAGCAGCGGAGCGCGCCCGTTGCCTGGCGGCGCTGGACCAGGTCCCGAACCTTGACGAGGACCGGGTGCTGCGGGGTTATCTCCAAATGATCGACGCCACCGTTCGCACCAACTACTTCCAGGTCGACGACGACGGAGCCCACAAGCCGGCGATCGTGCTCAAGCTCGACAGCAAGGAAGTGCCCGACCTCCCCGATCCCCGGC